>JAHDEU010000153.1 GCA_020628635.1 Hellea sp.
GCCGGCTTGACCGGCGAGCCCATGGACGGATGTGCCGTTGAGGAGAAATGGCAGAATAGAATACCTCAACATGCACCACACCGTCCCCGGACTTGATCCGGGGCCTATTCGCATCGACGTCCGGCTATCGACGGACAAACGTCCGTAACCGGACCGCGATGCGAATGGACCCCGGGTCAAGCCCGGGGACGGGACATGGCAGGTCCGCTGTAGCCTCACCCCGCCAACGCCCGCTCCAGCACCGCCGGGTCCACATTCCCGCCGCTCAGCGTCACCGCCACCCGCCCATAGCGCCCCAGCAGTTTTCCCTCCATCACAGCCGCCATCGCCACTGCGCCGCCTGGCTCAACCGTCACGCCCAGATGCTCATGCGCGAGCCGCATGGCGCGCAGGCACTGCTCGTCCGTCACGGCGAACACATCCTGCAAGTGCCTGCTGTTGATCGGCCAGGTGAGCTCTCCCGGCATGGGCGTCATCACGGCGTCGCAGAGGGTGGGCGGCGCGCCCGATAGCCGGACCCGCTCGCCCGCGCGCAGGCTCTGCCGGTGGTCGTCATACGCTTCCGGCTCCGCGCCGAAGATATGCGTGGACGGGCTTTCCTCGGCCATGGCGAGCGTGATCCCCGCGCAAAGCCCGCCGCCACCCATGCAGACCACGACCGCGTGGAACTCCAGCCCGCTGCGCGCGATCTCCAGCCCGATCGTCCCTTGTCCTGCGATGATGTGCGGATCGTCATAGCTCGGCACGACAGTCCGGCCGTCGCGCGCGGCAATATTTGCGGCGATCTGCTCTCGGCTCTCCGTCGCGCGGTCATAGCTGATGATGCGCGCCCCGTCGGCGAGCACACCCGCCACCTTCACTTGCGGCGCATCGGACGGCATGACGATCACCGCGTCAATGCCAAGCTCGCGCGCCGCCCGCGCCACGCCCTGCGCGTGATTGCCGGAAGAAAAAGCGACCACGCCGCGCGCCCGCTCCGCCTCGCTCATCGCACCCAGCCGGTTGCGCGCGCCGCGATATTTGAACGCGCCGACATGCTGCAGGCACTCGGCCTTGAAGTGGACCTCCGCGCCCGCGATCTCGTCCAGCGCCGGGCTGTGCAGCAGCGGCGTTTTCAGCGCGTGACCTTCGAGCCTCTCCGCTGCATGGACAACGTCTGCATATGTGGGGAGGGTCGGCATTGACGGAGGTTACCAGCTAAGCCAAACCCGCGCCAACAAAACCAATAATCCAAACTGGGGAGCCTGCCATGCAAGGTCTCATGATGAGCCGCGAGCTCATGATTTCCGATCTGATCGAACACGCCGCCGAGGTGCACAGCACGCGCGAGATCGTGACGCTGGAAACCGACATGACGCAGTCGCGCTACACATGGGCGGACTGCGCCGTGCGTGTGAGAAAGCTGGCCAATGCGCTGAAGGCGGCGGGCATCGGCAAGGGCGACCGCGTCGCGACCATCGCCTGGAACAATGCGCGCCATATCGAGATCTACTACGCGGTCAGCTCCATCGGCGCGATCGTCCACACGATCAATCCGCGGCTCAAGCCCGAGCAGATCGCCTGGATGGTCAACCACGCCGAGGACAAGTTCCTCTGTTTCGACACGACCTTCGCGCCGATCATCGCGGGCGTCCACAAAGCCTGCCCGACGGTCGAAAAATGGATCAGCCTGACCGACGATGCGGGCAGGCCGGAAAGCGTGCCCTTTGCGGATGACTATGAGAGCTTCATCGCGGACGCGTCCGAACAGATCGAGTGGGAGCGTTTCGACGAGAACACGGCCTGCACGCTCTGCTACACATCCGGCACGACGGGCGATCCGAAGGGTGTGCTCTACTCGCATCGCTCGACCATTCTCCACGCGCTGGCGGGCTGCCAGAAGGACGTGATCGGCGCGGGCGGACAGGACTGCATCCTCGCGGTGGTCCCGATGTTCCATGTGTCCGCCTGGGGACTGGTCTATTCGGCCGCCATGGTCGGCGCGAAGCTGGTCATGCCGGGGCCGGGCCTGGATGGTGCCAATCTCGCCAAGATGATCACGGAAGAGGGCGTAACGCTCATGGCGGGTGTGCCCACCGTGTGGCTGGGTATCTACAATTACTGCAAGGAGCAGGGCATCAAACTGCCGACCGTGAAGAAGGCGCTCGTCGGCGGCTCCGCACTGCCGGAAAGCCTGCTGCGCGCCTATGAACAGGACCTCGGCATTCCGATGCAGCAGGGCTGGGGCATGACGGAAACCTCGCCGCTGGGTTCGACCTATGCGCCGCACCATTCGACTGATCTGGACGATTACGAGTCCACCGTGCCGCACAAGCTGCTGGCCGGCCGCCGCATCTACGGCGTGGAAATGCGCATTGTGAGCGACGACGGAGACGTGCTGCCCGCCGACGGCGAAACCTCCGGCCACCTGCAGGTCCGCGGGCCCTGGGTCGCGTCGGGCTATTTCAAGGGCGCGGGTTCGGACAGCTTCACGGATGACGGCTGGTTCGCGACGGGCGACGTGTCGGCGCTGCACCCCGAAGGCTATATGGAGATCACCGACCGCTCCAAGGACGTCATCAAATCGGGCGGCGAGTGGGTGTCCTCCATCGAGGTCGAGAACGCCGCCATGGACCACCCGGACGTCGCCATGGCCGCCTGCATCGGCGTGCGCCACGAGAAGTGGCAGGAGCGCCCGCTGCTGGTCGTCGTGCCCGCCGAAGGCAAGGATCCCTCCGACGCCGAGATCAAGGACTGCATCGCTGCCAAATGCGCCAAATGGTGGATTCCGGACGAGATCGTCCGCACCGACGCCCTGCCCATCGGCGCCACCGGCAAGGTGCTGAAACGCGAGCTGAAGGGTGTCTATGCCAACCAGTACGAGAAAGCTTGAGGGCTCTCCCACGCCTAGCGCAATTCGGGGCGCTGACCGCGCTCGCGGCCTGCGCGACGCAGACGCCGCCACTGCCCGAACGGCCGCTCCACATGCTCGTCATGAAGTGCGTGGATGGGGCGGGTGTCGAGCATCATTCGCGCGTGACGGTGCTCGACGCTGGGACGGACGAAGTGGATTACGCGCTGGCGACGGCACATTCGCTGCGGAGCGGTTTCACCTGCCGCGTAGAAGACAATCGCGGCGACAGTCGCGATGTGCTCCGCTTTGCGGCGCATCCGGATTATCGGCCGGGTGAGGGCGCAGGGCTTTTCGTGGATTGGGGCGTCGTGGCATTTCCACGGTTTGAGCGTGACGGCTTGGTCCGCTTCGCTCTCGACCGCAGCGAGGACGCTGAACCCGCGAACACGGCACTGCTGCCGCGCGGGCGGGGACGGCTGCACAATACCAAGCCCTGCGCCATTTCCTACCGCGATGCGCGCGTGCCGCCGCTGGGGGGTCGCCGCGCCTACCCAACCTATTCCTGCCGCACGCAGGGAGGACAATCCGGTACGCCGATGACCGTGGTCCGCGCGGACGGACGGCACGTACTGATCGGCATGGTGACGGGTCGGACCTTCTTCTACCCCGACCGGACCGAGGCATCACCGGGTTGGTATGGCCGCTTCATTCCTGTCACGCCGGAACTGGAACAGTCTGTCGAAGGATTGATCGAGGCGCTTAGCTGAGCAATCCAAGCGCGAAGATCAGCAGCAGGGAATAGACCAGCACGCCGATCACGATCACGACGGCCGACCAGTTCTTGGAGATCGACGCCTTGGCGATCGACTTCATCTGGTACATCAGGTCGGGCCAGGTGTAGGACACGAAATCGCCCTGGGTGAAGACGGCCTTGATCCGGCCCTGGTCGTCCACGACGGGCAGGCGGCGGAAGCGTTCATTCGACATGATGCGCAGCCAGTCGACCATGTCGTCGGTCTCGCGCGCAAGCCGCGGATCCGGCGTCATGATGGCGGATAGCGGCGTGGTCTTGGCATCCAGCCCCTTGCCGACGAGTTTGTTCATGATGTCGCGTTCGGTCACCACGCCGATGACCTTGTCCGTCTCGTCCACGACCACGACCGAGCCGTAATTCTTCTCGGACATGGCCGCGACGGCCTCGCTGACCATCGCGTCTTTGGTGCGGGTAAGCGGCTTGGGTTTGGAGGCGTATTCCGGCCTGTCCATCAATCGGTTCCCGGCGCGGACTCTGGCGGGGGCGTCTAGGACATCGGACACGGGCATACCTCATAACAACTTGGCGATGTGTGTTGTTACGCCGCAGTGAGGCTGCGCGATTGCGTCGCACTTAACCGGAGCTATCAGCGGTGCTTCTCGCCCACCTCGAACAGCTTGCCACGCTCGGTCACGAGGATGATCAGCAGCGAGGTCACGCCCAGCCCGACATAGCCCAGCAGGATCGGCCGGACCGTGCCGTCGAATTGTTGCGCGATGAACAGGCCGATCAGGCTTGCCCCCGTGCTGGTAAAGAAGCCGTAGACCGCATTCGCCGTGCCCGCGATGTCGCCCATGGGCTCCAAGGCGAGGCTCGCAAAGTTCGCGCCCATCATGCCGAAGCACGCAAAGCTGATGATGAACAGCGCGTAGAAGACCCAGAAGCTCTCCCCGCCCATGACGGTGTAGAGCAGGTTCACGGCGGCAGCCGCGATGAAGATCATCACCATGAGATGGCTGATACGGCGCATGCCGAAGCGCTCCACAATGCGGGAGTTCAGGTAATTCATCACGGCCAGCCCGCCCGCGATTCCAGCGAAATAGGCCCAGAACAGGTCGAACCGGCCGAAGACTTCGTCGAAGACCTGCTCGCTTGCCGCGATGAAGGCGAATAGCGCGCCGAAGATGATGCCCGACGCGCACATATAGCCAAAGCTCACCCGGTTGCTCAGCACGCGGCGGAAGGCATCGACGATGGAGGCCACATTGATCGGGCGCGGCTCGCGCATGGTCGCGGGCAGGCGCGCGCCGCACCACATGAAGACGACGACCGCGAAGATGCCCAGCACGCCGAATGTCCAGCGCCAGCCGAACCAGGCTATGACGACCGTGCCGATGGCGGGCGCGATGATCGGCACGACCATGAAGACGGTGTAGACGAGGCTCATGATCCGCGCCATCGCCCGGCCCGCGCTCACGTCCCGGATGATCGCGCCCGCGCTGACCCGCGTGCCGGAGCACGATATGCCCTGCAGCAGGCGAAAGGCCAGCAGCCATTCGAAGCTGGGCGCGAACATGCAAAGCGTGCCGAAGATCGCGTAGCCGACGAGCGACGCCTGCAGCAGGATCTTGCGCCCGTAGCGGTCTGCGACCGGGCCCCAGATCAGCTGCGGAAAACCGAAGCCGAGCACGAAAGCGATGACGATCAGCTGCTGGCCGTTCTCGTTTTCCAGTGCATAGTGGGTGCCGATGGTCTCCAGCGCGGGCAGCATGATGTCGATGCCCAGCGCCTGCAGCCCGAAGATCGCCGCCATCATGGCGACGAACTCGCGCGGGCCGATGGACAGGCCGGAAAAGGGAGATGTGGTGGTGTCGCTCACGGCGCGGCGCGTAGGCGCGTGGGCGCAGGCACGCAATGGGGAAGGGCGCGGCATCCTGTGCGTGTCGGCGGCGGGCGGGAAAGGGCGCGCTGCGCGCGCCTTTGTATTGCGTCACCCCTCCGACCTCGCGCTACGCGCGTCGGCCACCTCCCCTTTCCGGGGAGGAACAATGAGGAAAACGCCTTTGTTTCTCCCCCTTCAGGGGGAGGAAAAGCTATGCGTAATTTCGATAAAATTCCTCCCCGGAAAGGGGAGGTGGGCCGGCGAACGCAGTGAGCCGGGTCGGAGGGGTGACAGGAGTATCTGCCGCGCGCAGCGCGACCTTCCATCAACGCGCCTTCACCTCCGCCACATAGGCCTTCACCCGCTCCTCCAGCACGTCCAGCG
>JAHDEU010000154.1 GCA_020628635.1 Hellea sp.
AGAATGGCGGTCGCCAGATCAATACGCAGACCCGTCATACACTTGTTCTTTCTTTGTACTTTTACGTTCTAGATACGCTAATCAGCCCGCGCTATGGTCGGTCTCTTGAGACGATTCCGGGTCGCTGCCTTGTTTTCGCCTTAACGGTTAATGCGGTGTGCGGATGTTTAGGAGGATGCGGCGGATGACGAGTGAGACGACGAAGACCGCTGATCTTCTTCAATATCAGCAAGGCGCTTTAAGGCCCGCTCTTGCCGGTCAAACCCCGTCCGCGCCACCCCTTCGGGAATCACGAATTTATGTTCTACCCCTTCGGCATCTTCCAGACTTAGAGAGAGTGCCGGATGCCCGTCCCGATCATGCGTCCCGCCCGCCCCGACGCGAACGACTTGAACCGGACGAGGTTGAGGAGATGTACGAGGCGACGACATGGGAGCCGTAGGAATGCTCTCGCCAAACAGGGAGAGCAGCTTTTGAGCCTCTTCGGCTGAAATCTTTCTACCGCCGCCGTTGCCTCGCATCCGGGACACCGCCGACGTGTCAATACCCAGGTGGTGGGCGACCTTCTGATTGGTCATCCCCGGCGTGCTGGCGATCTTCGCGCTAAGCCATTCTGCATCGACCTTCATGGCCGCATTATGTGGAAAGCACATAATTTTGTCTCGTGTGCTTTTCACATTGACAATCGTGTGATTATCACACATTTTGCCTCCTATGGCAGACCAGAATATCAGCACCGGACTGGAACCGGCGAAGACCGTCACCGAGATTTGCGGCGGTGTTCACGAACTCGCGCGATTAGCTGAGTGCAGCTATGCGGTCGCGCTCCGTTTCAGCTACCCGAAGGAGAAGAATGGCGGGGGTGGGGTCATTCCTGCGCCGCGTCAATTCATCCTCCTGCGCAACGCTCGCGCGGAAGGCATCGACCTTCGGCCCGAACACTTTTTCCCGGCTGACGTTCTTGCCAGCCCGACCCCATCCGGCGACACCCTCGCCGGTAGCCGCCCCGTATCGGCTGCGCATAGCCCGACAGCAATGCAATCCGAGACCGGGGCGGCACAGGACGGGGAGGCGGCGGCGTGAGTACGCCTGCCATCCCCTGCGCTGGCGGGTGCGGCGAGACCCGTCCGCGATGGGGCAAGTCCGGCATGTGTCGCTCCTGCGGTGCCCGCGAGCGGATGAAGGCGCTGCACGCCGATCCCGAGTTCGCGGCGGCGAACCGCGAGCGGATGAAGGCGCTGAACGCCGATCCCGAGTTTGCGGCGGCGCACCGCGAGCGGAACCGCGCGCGGATGAAGGCGCTGAACGCCTCCGGCGCGATGATGTCGGACCACACCTGCGCGGTTGGCGGCTGCGGTGCGCGTTTGGCGAAGTCGAATCGCTCGGGCGTTTGCTCGGCTTGCCGCTGGGCCGGGGCTGCGGCTGTCGTTGAGGCCGCGCAATGACCGCCTCACCCCGCACCCCCGAATGGCAACAGGTCGCCCGCGATCTGTCCAACATCGGCAAGGGCACGGCGCAAGAGATTGCCGAGTATCTCGGTCGCGACGAGGCGTCCGTCCGGGATGCCATCTACGGGCGAGGCTCACCATGACCTACGCATCCTCCCCCCTGTCCGCTCCGGCGGATAGCGGCGAGCGTGTGAGCGCTCGGGTCGCGGCTGCTGCTGCGCTCGTTTCCTCCCTGACTTGCCGGGGGGTTGAGGCCCCCCGGTCCTTTCGGGGCGGCATCCGGGACACTCCCCCGACGCGCGGGGGCGCGTCTACACAGGACGAAAATCCATGAAACGCATCATCGGCAACATCATCGCGGGCCTGTTCCTGCCCCTCGTTTTCGCGCTCGCCATGGCGACTGCGGCCCATGCACAGGGGCAGGTTTGCTTCGTCAAGGGCGGCTCCATCACGCACTGCGTGCCGGATATCTTCCCGGGGACGGCGTACGTCTACCTGTGAGCCAATCATGCGGACACCGTACGACGTCCGTTCGCCCCTGTCCGAAAATGACGCCCACGACCTGCATACGGAGAGACCTACGTGATCCCCAAGCGACGCATATTCGCCGCCCTCCGCCGCCGGTTCGGCTCTTATGGGAGCGTGGCCCGGTTCCTCGACCTGAGCGAAAATTCGGTCGAGCGCAAGGCCAACTCGGGGCAGGGCATCGACGTGGAGCGGGAAATCCTGCCGATGGAGGATGATCTGGCGGTGTTTCCCTACACCGTCGAGCGGTTCCGGTCCGCGCTCCAGCAAATGAACAACGACCCGCGCCTGTCCGGCCATGTCGAGACGATCCATGGCGCGCTCATGTCGATCAAGGGCATCGCCCCGGAGCATTTCGCGCCGCCGCGCCAGGACGATGACGGTGGGTGATCGCACCCCCTCGGCCATGGCACGCGCCGCGCTCGACTGGGCCGCGGCGGGCATTGCCGTGTTTCCTTGCGCGGAAGACGACAAGCGCCCGCTGGTAAAGCACGGGGTGCACGCCGCCACCACGGACGCGGATACGGTGCGGGATTGGTGGGGCCGGTTCCCCGGCGCCCTGATCGGCATGGCCTGCGGGGCCGGATCGGCCGACGTGATTGACCTCGACGTCGATAAGGCGACCGGCGCGCCGACAGGCGAGCGGATCATCGCGGACAGATACCCCGACGCCCTCGATGCGGCGGTCGTCGTGCGCACCCCGTCGGGGGGCCGGCACCTCTACGTCGCCTGCTCGGGCCGTCTGCGCAACCGCGTCAAGCGGCGCGACGCAGCCCGCGATCCGGTGCCCGGCGTCGACGTGCGCACCGGCGGCGGCTACGTGATCGTGCCGCCATCCACCGGTTACGTATTCGAGCGGGGCGGGCGGGCCGATATCGGACCCGACCTGCCCGGCGCGCCGGACGCGCTGTTGGACGCGCTCGCGCGCGATGCGGGACCTGCCCCGGGCGGGGACGCGCTGTCCTCCGTCAAGCCGCGGCACGGCGATTCGATCGAGGCCGCCGCGGCGCTGATCGACCGGCTCGGCCCGGCCCGCGCCGACGACTACGAGGACTGGCTCCGGGTCGGGATGGCGCTCCACCACGAGTTCGGCGGGAGCGCGGACGCCCTCGACCTCTGGGACGACTGGTCGTCGCGGTCGGCGGCCTACCGCTCGCGCGAGGATCTGGAATACCGCTGGTCGCGGTTCGGACGCGGCTCCGGCGCGCCGACGACGCTCGGCAGTCTCAAGGCGCTGGCCCGCGAGGACGATCCGGCGGGCGGGGCCATGACATACACCGCCTGGCGGGACGGCTGGGCCTACGTCGAGGTGCTCGACAGCTACTTCCGGCTGTCGAGCGGCGCGCGCCTCACACCGCGCGCCTGGGCCACCACCAACGCCCGGTTCGCGGACTGGGCCGAGGGCGCGCGTGGCGCGCCCAAGGAGGTGCCGTGGACCGCGACATGGACCCGCGACGCGCGGGCCACGCGATGCGAGCGCCTCACCATGCGGCCCGGGCAGGGCCCCGTCACCGATGCCGGCGACTACAATCTCTGGCGCGAGGGACCCGCCGCGCAGCTCGCCGCCGCAGGCGATGCGGGCGGGCGCGGTGCGGTGCTGTACCGGCGGCTGATCGAGCACCTGACGCGCGGGCGCACGGACATGGCCGACACGCTGACCGACTGGATGGCGGTCGGGCTGTTCGACCCGGGGCGGCGGATGCAGTGGGCACCGCTGATGATTTCCGCCCACAAGGGCCTCGGCAAGGGGATGCTCTGCCGCGCGCTGTCGCGCCTCTACGGGAGCGACATGTCCCAGGTCGTCGACAAGCTCGGCCAGCTGTCCGGGCGGTTCGCGGGAGCCTATGGCGGGAAAATGTTCGTCAGCGTGGCCGAGACCGTCGACCCGGACCAGTACAAGAGCCGTTTCACCGCGGTCGAGGCGCTCAAGCCGCTCATCACGGAGCCGGAGATCGCCGTCGAGTACAAGGGTAAGGACATCGCCAAGGTCGACAACTACACCCGGTACATGTTCGCCTCCAACCACCTCGACGGGCTGCGGATGGACGATGACGAGCGACGGTTCTTCGTGATCGACATGGCCGACACGGACCCGCTGCCCGATGCATTCTACCAAGAGCTCGGCGCGCTGATCGAGAGCGACGAGGGCCTCGCGGATATCGCGGCCCTGCTGCACCGCCGGCGCGGCGCGGTCATCCCCCCGCGCGCACCGCGCGGCGACATGGATGCCGTCCAGGGGGCCTTTAACCCCGACTGGGTCAAGGATCTCGGCGAGCGGTTCGAAGACACGCCCGTCGCCATCGCCGGGGCAGAGGTCCGGGCCTACGCCCGCCGCGAGACCGGCAAGGAGATGTCGGCGGCGGCGGTCAAGCGCGCGCTGCTCGATGCCGGATGGCAGGACGGTTACCGCCGGTTCCGGGGCGGGGCGAAAACACGCTACCTCTCCAACACCCCGGGCCACGCCGATATCCAGGTCCTGACGGCTCTGGACGGCGAAATTTTTGAAAAATCTATCTGATTCCCCAGGACAGGTCCGTCTTGCCTGGGCCAGTGGGCCAGCAAAAAAAGCTAGCTGGCCCAGTAGCTGGCCCAGATAAGCATCTGATATTACTACGGATAGTATCTCTTGGGCCAGTGGGCCAGCTTTTTTGAAATTCTCTGTAGGATTGTTGTTAGAGAGTAGTGAGGCTATGGGTATGCAATCTATACGATTTACCTATGCACGCTATATAAGGGATGTGGAAAAAGCTGGCCCACTGGCCCAAGAGACACTATCCGTAGGAATAACAGGCGCTTATCTGGGCCAGCTAACTTTTCTGTCTGGCCCAGTGCTGGCCCAGGCCCCGCTACCGCACCAGCGGACAAAAAACATAGGTCAATGGTCTATGTTTCCTGTTGACAGACATAGTCCAATGGCCTATATATAACTCATCAGCAAGACGCTGGACGGGCCACCCCGCCGGATCAGGGGTACGGAGACACCGACATGACCAACGCAGCACGCTTCGCCGCCGCCCACGCCGAGACCCGCCGCATCGTTGCCGCGCACGGCGTCAGCTACCGCATCCAGTTCGCGATCTGCCTCAAGGCTGCTTATGCGGTCGCCCCGACCGCAATCATCACGACCGAACCCCAGACCATTGAGGCCCTCGCCGCCGAGATCAACAGCCGCAAGGACGTTGCATCCGCCAACATCTGGAAGGGTCGCCGCATCTACGTCAACCTCTACGCCCGGAACACCAGCTTCCGGGGCGACCGCAGCTACCAGCTCTACTACTGCGCGGATCGCGGCTGGATCAGCGAGAGCGGCAAAGGCACCACGTCCAGCGATTACATCGCCGCCCTGAACAAGTTCGAGGAAGAAGTGGGCATCGAGGGTTGATGCGATAAGCACGAAAAAGCGGCAGCGCATCGCTGCACTGCCGCCCTAACGCTCAAGTCTCTTAATGCGCTAATATTACGTTTCAACCCACGAGGGCGCGATGCTCGCCCTCCTTACCCCAAGCCGATGGAGCAAGACATGCACAACATCACCGACCACTCGATCAAAGTCAACCGCGCGCTCAAGCTGTCCAAGATCGGGGATTGCCCCCAGAGCGCCAGCGCGATGCTCGACGCGCTCCCCGCCAGCGCGATCTCCGCGCTCACCGGCGCACAGATCGCCGAGATGCTGGACGCGATGTGGGATATGGCGCAGCGGTCCAAGGCCATCGCGGAGCGCGAGGCGGTCGCGGAAGGGGCAATCTGGGATGCGCGCAAGGGCATATTGCGCGAGATCGCCGCCTGATGCCCCGCAACAACTACCGTGGCCGCATCGAGATAGTCGAGCGCCCCAAGATATGGGTGGACCCGCCCCTGCCCTCCG
>JAHDEU010000155.1 GCA_020628635.1 Hellea sp.
ACCTGCCGGGTGACGTCCTGGAGCGTGATGCCGAGCGTTTCCGCGCCGGGCTTGAGCACAAAGCGAATTTCGGAGGCCGAGCTTTCCAGGCTGTCCCATGTGCGCGCGACCTTGGCGTAGTTGTCCATCTCGGCCTTGAGGTCGAGCACGGCGGCGCGCAGGTCTTCCTCGTCGGCGGACGCGACGGCATACCACAGACCGCCTCCCCCGCCGCCGAAACCGCCTTCGGTGAAGCCGTAATTGACGCGGTAGGCATCCGGGATCGGGCCGACATATTCCTCCAGCTTGTCCGCCACCATCTTGGTGCTGATGTCGCGGCGCTTGTTGGGATCGGACAGCACGAGAAAGCCGTCGATTTCGCGGTTGGACGCGAACATGCCCGGCAGGCGGATGATGTTCTCGTCGATCCCGAACTCCTCCTTGGAGTTCTCGTTGAGGCGGTTGATGCCGTCCTCGACCTGGTCGCGGACCTGCTGGATGCGCTCGAAATTCGTCCCTTCGGGGAAGCGCGCATTCACCTGGATCATGTCGCCCTGGACTTCCGGAATCCACGCCGTCGGCGCGACACCGGCACCCAGCAGGGTGAAGGCCATGATCAGCAGGCCGACAAATGCCGACATAGTGATGTAGCGGAACTGGATCAGCGCGGCCACGAACGGCCGGAAGAAACGCTTGGCAAAATAGACCAGCCCGTCTGCGAGCTTCTGCTGGAAGCGCAGCAGCGGGTTGGAGGACGGCTCGACATGCTTGAGGTGCCGCAGGTGGGCGGGCAGGATGAAGAACGCCTCGATCAGGCTGAAGATCAGCACGGCGATCACGACGAGGCTGATCTGCGCCGTCATCGCCCGGACCGGACCCGTCAGCAGCATGAAGGGCACGAACATCAGGATCGTCGTGATGACGGCGAAGAAGACCGGCTTGACCACCATGTTCGCGCCGCCGATCGCGCCGCGTTCGCCCTCTATGCCGTTCTCGACATGCATGTGCACGCTCTCGCCCACGACGATGGCGTCATCCACCACGATGCCGATCACCAGCAGAAAGGCGAAGAGCGAGATCATGTTCAGCGTGATGCCGAGCGACGGCGCGATGGCGATGGCGCCGGCAAAGGCGGCCGCGATGCCGATGGTCACCCACAGCGCCACTTTGGGCCGCAGGAACAGGATAAGGATCAGCAGCACCAGAACCATGCCCGACAGGGCGTTGGAGCCGATCAGGCTCATGCGCGAGTCGAACATGGTCGAGCCGTCGAACCAGATCTGGAACTCCAGTCCCGGCGGCAGCTCGTCCTTGATGTCCTTTTCGAACTGGCGGATCGCCTCGCCCGCTTCGGTGATGTTGGACACGTCAGGCGACAGGACCTGAAACACGGCGCTGGGCTTGCCGAAGGCCGTGCTCTCGAAGTCGTTGCTCTCGAACCCGTCGATGACATTGGCGATGTCGCGCACGCGCACCGTGCCGCCATCGGGCGTTTGCCGCACGACGATGTTCTCGAATTCGGCCTGCGTGTCGGCGAGGTTGCGCGCGCGCAGCTGCAGATTGCCTGCCGTGGTTTCCACCTGACCGGCGGACAGGTTGACCGACGTGCCGGAGATGGCCGAGGCCACTTCGTTGAAGGTCAGTCCGTAGCGGCGCAGTGCCTCTTCTGAAACCTCGATGGTGACCTGCTCGGACTGCTTGGTGATCTGGTTGGTCAGCTGCAATCCCGGCAGCGCGGTGAGCTTCTGGCGGAAGCGCGTGGCCTCGCGCTGCAAGGTCAGCGGATCGACGTCGCCGTAAAGCGCGAGATACATGATGTCGGGACGCGCATCCCAGCGGAAGACCTGCGGGCGGAAGGCGTCGGGCGGCAGGTTGCGCACGCCGTCCACGCGCGACTTCACCTGGTCGAGCATCTTCTCATAGTCGACATCGAGCTTGGTGCGGATGTTGACGTTGCCGGAGCCCTCGCGCGAGGTGCTCTCGATATAGTCGATGCCGTCGAGGCCCTCGACCGCTTCCTCGATGCGCGACACGATCTGCTCGGACACGTCGCGGGGGCTCGCGCCGTTCCAGGCGACCGAGACGGATATGCCGTTCACCGTGGTCTGCGGGACGAACTCCCGCTCCATGCTGAAATAGCCGAACGCCCCCGTCACGAACATGACGATCATGAGGAGGTTGGCTGCGACCGGGTTTCTGACGAACCAGGCTATGATGTTGCGCATGACGCTCTCCTTGCTGGGTCTAGCCGCCCTGTGGACGGCCGCCGCCGCCATTCGCGCCTGGGCGCTTGGGCTCGACCAGCACATTGGTCGGATCGTTCATGTCCAGCACCTTGAGCGGCACTTCGGTGCGCGAACGCTCCATCGGGGACACTACAACCAGTTCGCCGGGCTGCACGCCAGAGCGCAAAACAGCGCGGTCCGGCGAGGTGTCGATCACATCGACCGAGCGTATTTCCGCCTGGCCGGTCTTGTCCACGACATAGACTTCGTTGCGCGGGCGCAGCGCGTCGCGCGGCAGCACGATGGCACCTTTGATGGTGCGGCCGCGGATTTCGGCGTCCACGAACAGGCCCGGTGCCAGCGCCACGCCGTCCTGCGCACCCGCGCCGTAGGGATCGACGACCTCGGCAATGGCGAATAGCGCGCGGGTCTGCGTGTCATAGCTGGCATCCGTGCGCATGATGCGGCCCTCCCATTCGCGGCGCTCTCCGGCCAGAACAGTCGACAGCGTCACCTTGGGCGCGGTTTCGCGGTTTTCCGCATTGAACGCGATCGGCAGGGCCAGCTTGGTGAGGTCCGCGTCTGTCAGCGGCAGGCGGACCTCCACGATGTCGTTGGAAAAGATGCGGCCCAGCCGCGATCCGGGCGAGACGAACTGTCCCACATCGGCGGATTTGCTGCGCACACGTCCCGCGAAAGGTGCGGTGACGCTGGCACGGGTCAGCTGCAGGCGCGCATTCTCCAGATCGGCGCGCGCAGATGCGAGTGCGGCTTCGGCCTGCTGGCGTTGCGGCTGCCGCAAGGCGAGCGGGCTGGGCTGGCCACGGCCGAGCTCGGCGTAGTCGGCGCGGGCGATCTCGCCTTCCGCGATCTCTCTCGTCAGCGTCTGCTGGGCCTGCGCCACAGCCGCTTCGGCGCGGATCACGGCCACGTTGAAGTCGCTCGGGTCGATGCGGACCAGCGTCTCGCCGCGGCGGAAATTGCCGCCCTCGATGAAGTTGGGCGAGACATAGACGATCTTGCCGCCGACCTGCGGGACGAGATCGATCTCGGTGCGCGGGCGCACTTCGCCCTGGGTCGTCACGACGAGCTGGATGTCCTGCCGGTCGGCGGTGCCCGCCCTCACGGCGAGCGTGGTGAATGGCTTCCGTTTTTCCTCCGGCTTCTTGTTCAGCTGGACAATGCCGAGGCCGATCATGACGAGGCCGAGGATGACCCAGACGGGCATGACGACGGTATTGATCGGGCGCGAGAAGCGTGGGTTGTCGGCCGTGATGCGGCGAACGCCGGTGATGATGACGACCAGCGAGAGTATCAGGAAGACCGGGAACAGCATACCCAGCACACCACCCGGAGGGCCCTGATTGGCTCCGCCCTGCCCGCTGCCCGGACGGCCACGGCCCTGCGCACCGGCTGCCGCTTCGGGCTTGGCGAGTTCTTTCTCCAGAGAGGCCTTGATCTGATCGCGGCGCGCCTCGGACGTATCTTCAGGCAGGCCGTCCAGCACGGACTGGACCACGGCCGGATCGACCTCCACCGTCTCCTGCTGGTTGGACTTGGCGAGCTCGGCCGCCTTGCCGAGCCCGGCGAAGGTGATGCCCAGCGTCAGCAGGAAGAAGAGCGGGACGAGGATCAGCGGGATGCGCCAGCGCAGGGCGCGAGACGCCCTGCTCTCCCGCTCCACCACCAGGGGTGACGGGATCTCGGCGGGCTGGTCGACGATCAGATTATAGGTATCGGTCATGGCAGTTCCACTCCGAGGATCTCCAGGGGTTCGGGCTCGGCGAGCGCGGGATCGGCCGCGAAGCCCGCCCCGCCCAGCGCCACATGCAGGCGCACCCGGTTGGTGAGGCGCTGGGCGCGCGCGCTGATGAGCTGTCCTTCCGCGTTGAGCCGCCGCGACTGCGCGTCGAGCAGCTGCAGGATGGTCACGAGACCTTCGGTGTAGCGCAGCTCAAGCCGCTCCTCGGCCTTCACGGCTTCGTCGAGCGACACGCGAAGTGCGGCTTCGCGCGCGGCCAGGCGCTGTTCGGCGTCGAGCGCGTTTTCGACTTCGAGATAGGCCTGCAGCACGGTGTCGGCATAGTTCTCCAGCTGCGCTTCGAGCTGGGCGCGCTGCACATCGACCTGCGCGCGCAGGCGGCCGCCCTGGAATATCGGCGCGGTGAGGCTGGTGCCGAGCTGGATGGCAAGCGATTTCAGGTCGAAGATATCGGTCAGCGAGTTGCTGCCGGGCACGCCGGAGCGCGCGGCATCGCCGATGCTGGCATTGAATGACAGGCTTGGCAGCAACGCCTTGCGCGCGACATCGACGTTCAGCCCCGCCTCGCGGATGCGCCGCTCCGCCGCCTGGATGTCGGGACGGCGGGCGAGCATGAGCGACGGCGTGCCGGCGCCCTCCAGTGCGGGCAGCGCCGGCAGGTCGGCCGGCAGCGCGACCTCCGCGTCCGGATAGAGCCGTGCGAGCACCTGCACGGCGCGCGCGGTCGCATCCGCATCCTGGAGGCGGAGCTGTTCCAGCGCCTGGCTGCTGGCGAGGGCGGACCGCGCCAGCCGCACATCGGAGCTGCCCGTCAACCCGCTCTCGAAGCGCCGCTCCGTCAGGCGCAGCGAGCGCTCCTGTGTCTGGATATCGCGCGCGGAGAGATCCACCAGAAGCGCGGCCTCGATGGCGTCGAACCAGCCGGAGGCGACGCGGCCCGCGACCGAGAGCTGCAGCGCGGCGAGATCGGCGGCAGAGGCGTAGATCGCCTCCCCGTCCGCATCCACGCTGTCACCGATGCGGCCGAACAGGTCCGCTTCCCAGTTGGAGTTCAGCCCGAGCTGGTATGATGTGGTGCCGGGCGCAAAGCCCACCCCGCCCTCGCTCCGGCTAGCGGAAAACTGCGAGCCGAGCGTCGGGTAGAGACCGGCGCGGGTGATGCGGCGCGCCGCCAGCGTGGTGTCGAGCTGCGCCAGAGCGCGGCGCACGGACGGATTGTCGGAGGTGGCGGCCACGACAAGCTCCGTCAGGCCGGGGTCGGCGAAGCTCTCCACCCAGTCCGCGCGCGGCAGGCCGTCCGGCGCGCTTTCCGACCAGTCGGCCTCGACCGGCACGCGGGTTTCGGGCGCGACAGTTGTCGGCTCGATCCGGTCGGCCAGCGTCGCGCAACCGGTCAGCCAGACTGCCGTTCCCAGCAGCACGGCGGCTTTGTATGTCGTCTTGGGTCGCATCGTTTCGCCTGGCACGGCTCTCCTCGGTTGCCCGGCGTCATGCGACCGAATGACCCGGCCTGTCAATTGTTATTATCGAAAAACGATATGTGACCGGCCTCCATGCAGGAATGCATCACCCGCGCGGGCCAAGCATCCTTTCTTGCTGGAAAAGCGTGCGGTGCGGCGGCATGGTCGTGCCGTGAGCCCGCCTGCCGCCGACATGCCTGCGCCCGAATCGCCCAAGCTCGACCTCGCCGCGCCCGCGGCCGGGCCGCAGATGCGCGGATCGGAGCTGATCGTGGTCAGCCTGTTCGCGGGCATGGCGCTGCTGGCCCTCATGGTGCTGGCGCGCGTGCCGGTCCTGTTGGGGCTGTCCGTGATCGCCGCCTATCTGGTCGCCGTGCTGACCTATGCGCGCATCGCCACCGGGCGG
>JAHDEU010000156.1 GCA_020628635.1 Hellea sp.
CTGCCCGCCTCCCGCTGACCGGAGATGCAGGGATAAGATGGAGGAGCAAATAAGGAGCGGGGACGCATCTCTCCGATCTTCCCTATAACACAATGCTCCCAACAGCTTGCGACGGCCCATCCACGCGCTAACCGTGGATGGATCGCTTGCGCCTTGTTCCCGCCACCTCGCCGGGCCAAGAACGGCCTATGGCGTCTCGCTCCCAATTCATCCGCCCGATTGACCGAATCGCGGCGGTCCTCGCCGCGCTCGCCCTGCTGGGCTCGGTCGCGGGCACGATCTGGTTCTTTGCAGGGTTTCTGGAAAACGACACGGAGTTCCGGGCGAGCAGTTCGGCTTTCCTGCTCTCCATGGGCCTCGGCGCCTTCGCCATCGTGCCGAGCGCGGTGGTGTTGAAGCTCGCGCTGGGTGCGTGGCGCAGAGGCTTCCGAATGGGCGACGGGTGGTGGACGCTGGTGATGATGCTGCCCTGGGTCGGGCTGAGCATCGTGGTGCTGGCCCGCGCGCCGCTGCCGGGCTGGGCGGGGGCGCTGGCCCTGCTGCTGTCGGGGCTGTTGTCGCTCTGGGCGGCCGTGTCTCTGGTGCAGCTCTGGCGCTCGCCCGATCACAAACCGGAACCCGAAAGCGTGACACCTCGTTGACTCGCTTTCACCACGCTCATCCGCCTAACGGATAAGCAAGGTTCGGCTCAGCCCGTATTCAGGAAGAAAATCCTAAAGACGCGCGTAAATGAGGAGACATGACATGAACATCATCAAGCCCTTGCGCACACTTCTCGTCTGCGCATCCGCTGCCGTGCTCGCCGCCTGCGCGACCGCGACGCCCTACCAGCCCGCTTCTGAGCCCGGCGGGTTCGACGGCTTTTCGCAAACCATGCTGGAAGCCGACCGCGCGCGCATCACATTCGGCGGCAATTCGCTGACCGAGCGCGACACGGTGGAGAACTACATGCTCTACCGCGCGGCCGAAACCGCGCTGGAGCGCGGCTATGACTGGTTCGAGCTGCAGGAGCAGGACACGGAGAAGAACACCCGCGTGCGCGTGGACCGCGATCCATTCGCCAGCCGGTTCGACCCCTATTTCGGCTACAGCTTCTACCGCCCGCGCTTTGGCTGGTCGGACCGCTACGCCTATTCGCGCTTTGGCGGCTTCTCGCCTTACGGCACGGTCGTGCGTGACCGCTTCGGCCGCCCTGTCGTGGTCGGCGGACGCGGCGCCCGCCTCGGTTTCGGCCGCAGCGGCTTCTACTCGGACTACCGCGATCCGTTCTTCAACGACTTCGACGTGCGCGAGATCACCAAATACCGCGCATCCGCCGAAGTCCGCTTCGGCAACGGCCCCAAGCCGGCCGGAGCCGACCGCGCCTTCGACGCGCGCTCGGTCATCGAGAACCTCGGCCCGACCATCGAGCGGCCGGACGCGTAAGCGCGCTGGAGCTCAAACAGACAAGGCCGCTCTCCCGAATGGGAGGGCGGCCTTTTTCATGTCTCATCGTCTATCAGGATGACAACGCCGTCCAGCGGGGTTGCGTATTGGAAGGACAGCCGCGCGGTGGCGCGGATCACCTGCGGGCCGCTCATCAGGCTCATGGTCAGGGCGTTGGTGCGGTCCTCGCGTCCGCTCCCGCTCCCCACGACGCGCTCCACCAGCCGGCCTTGCGCGTCGGTATAGAGCTCGGTTAAGGCCTCCTGCACGATGGCGGCCTCGGAGTCCGTCACAAGTCCGGCAGCCATTGGCGGCGGGTCCATGGATGTAGGGGTAGAGAAGGACAAGCTCCGGGACAGGCGCGGACAGGATTCGATGTTTTTGACCTTCGAGCCATCAGGACAGGTGATCATTCGGTTCGCCTTGGCTTGCGCCTGACGCCGCTCGATGTCCTGCAGTGCCGGACGACCGTCCCCGGCTCTCGGGCGCTTGGGCCGGATGATGCGCGGTTGCGGCCCGAAGCGGCGCACGCGCGCCGGACCGTCCACGCTGAATTCGACCAGCTCGCCCAATGTCCCGCCCGCGCCCTGCGCGATCGTTTCCGCCTTGGTCCGCGCCAGTTCCACCGCGCGTTCCGATGCCTCCCGGTAGAGCGCATCAAAGTCGGAGAAGTCATAGCCCGCGAGCTGCGCGTCTTCCGCCCCCGCATTGGCGAGTGCGCCCAGCACATCGCCTGCGCGCGATGCCGGCTGCACCCGGACCGTCATGCGGGTGAAGACGCGGATCCGGTCCGCATTGCAGACCTTTTGCGCGATGCGCGGACGGTCGGGGCGGTAGATGACATTGGTGAAGCCGCGCTGCTTCTGGCTCTGGTTATAGGCATAGTCCTCGCGGATCTGCTGGTGGCGGCGGCGCGCCTCCGCATTGTGGTTCAGGCAGGCCTCGTCCCGCTCCACGGACGATCCGATGGCCGTGAACCCGGTCTGCGCATCGAACCCGGACAGCACGTCCTGGACCGCGTTGACCTGCCCGCTCACGCCCTGCAGCGCGCGCGACTCGTTCGGGTCCTCGGCCGACACCAGCGCTGTGATGACCGCGACATCCGGCTCGGCCCGGACCTCCCCGGTCGCGCTCACATCCAGCGGATCGGCGGAGAACGGGACGGGCTCTTCTTCTTGGCCGGTTTGCTTCAGCCATTCGGCATAGGATTGCGCGTCGCCCAGCTCGATGCGCACAGGCTCGGACGCCGGATGGCAGGCGGCGAGCAGCGCCACGGTCAGCAGCGGGGCCAGCAGCCACGCCCTATTCATAGGTGAACTCCAGCTCGATCGCCGCACTGACCGTCTGCTTGCCCGCCTCCAGATTGAGCGCGGTGACATCGACGGGTCCGCCCGCATCGATCATGCTGTCGCTCTCGCCCGCGCCCGTCGTGCTGATCACGGGCGGGCGCGCCGTGCCCTGGCTGTAGGTCGCGTTGTAGCCGTTCAGGTCCAGCACGCCGGTGATGCGCGCCCCGCCGGCATCAGCCAGGCGATCCGCCTTGGCGCGGGCGTTGGATATGGCGCGCTCGCCCGCTTCCAGCTCGACCGCGTCCAGATCCGCGATGCGGTAGCCATCGAGGCGCAGCCGCACCGCGCCCGCCGACGAGAAGTCCGCCAGCGCGTCGCCCGCGCGGTCAGGCGGGCTGCCGGTGAAGGTGAAGGACAGGCTCGCCTGCTGGGACACGTCCTCGCAAACGCGCTTGGTGACGCGCCGCTCGCCCTCGCGCAATGTGGCATTGGTGCGGTCGGCCTCCCGGTTGAACAACAGGCAGGCGGGGTCCTTGACGCCGACCGTGTTGACCGAGGCGAAGTTGAACTCCCGGCCGTCCAGCGCGGCGTTGTTCGTTGCCGACGCCTGTATGCCGTTGACCACATCGGCTAGCATGTTCATCGCCTCTCGCGCCGTGTCCGCGCGCTGGATGACCGCGCCGGACAGCACGAACTGGTCGGGATCGACCTCGACCTCGCCGACGCCCGTGACGCGCAATGTCTTGATGTCGTCCAGCGCAACTTCTGTGGGAGTTGCCGGCTGGCAGGCCGCGAGCGCTCCGGCCAGAAAGAGCAAGAATGTATGACGCATGAGGTCCCTCCCTTAAGAGAGCCCTATCACACCGTGCCGCGTCCCTCCAACTCGACGGGGCCGGTCATGATGACGTGCCCCAGTCCACCTTCCGTATCGTCCCGCCACTCGATCAGCAGCTCCCCGCCATCGACTTCCACGACGGCCTTGCGTCCCGTGCGCTTCTGTCGGTGGGCGGCGACGAGGGCGGCGCAGGCTCCGGTGCCGCAGGCCAGCGTCATGCCGACGCCGCGTTCCCAGACCTTCAGGCGGATGCGCCCCAGCCCGTCATCAGAGTCTGCGTCGACGCGCGCAAAGCCGACATTGACCTGCTCCGGGAAGAGCGGGTGGAACTCGATCATGGGCCCGGCGAGGTGCGGCTTCACGGTGTCGAAATCGTCCACGAAGAAGACGCAATGCGGATTGCCCATGCTGACCGCGCCCGGATTGTGCAGGACGGGGTTGTCGATAGGGCCGAGCTTCACGTCGACATGGTGGGTGTGCATGGCTTCCTTGAGCGGGATCTGCTGCCACTCCAGCCGGGGCTCGCCCATATCCACGGCGACGCGCATGTGTCCCGCGCGGGTGCAGTGCAGAATGTCGGCTTCGGTCTGCACCGTCGCCGCGTCGGTCCCGCGCTCCTCCATGACCAGCCACGCCGCGCAGCGCGTCGCATTCCCGCAGGCCCCGACCGCGAAGCCCGCGCGGTTGCGTATTTCCATGAAGACGTCGGCTTCGGGCGTCTCTCGCAGCACGATCAGCTGATCCGCACCCAGCGCGCCCATGGCAGGCGATCCCGGCTCGCAGATGGCGCGCACCTGAGCGTCCGCGAGTTGGAAGCCTGGCGTCGCCCGCGCGTCGAACACGGCAAAGCGGTTGCCTGCACCGTTCATGATCAGAAATTCCATCAGCGATATTCCTTCAACCACTGAACGGCGCGCGCGGCGGGCTCGGAGATATTGGGCGCACCGCCGGTGTAGGGCGCACCGTCCGGCGGGCTGCCGAGCTCTGCAAAGGCGAAGACGCCATTTGTTTCGGGAAAGCAGAACAGCCCGCAATAGATTCCGTAGGCCTCGCCGTGATGGCCCATGGCAGGCATGCCGAAGGGCTCCGCGTCCTGGTAGATGTAGAGCCCCTCGCCGAATGCCGTGAAGTGGCCGTCCTCGGAGCCGGGCGACGCGCCGTCCCAGACCCATGTCGGGCTGTGGAGCGCGGTTTGCGGCAGGATGACCGCGCGCCCGATCTCCAGCAGGTCCGACAGGCTCGCGCGCAAGCCGCCCTGCGGGGAAAACAGCGTGCCGTTGGTGCCGGGCTCGTAGTCGCCCAGGGCGAAGCCGGGTTCCAGCAGCACGGCGGGTTCGCGCTCGCTGCGCATCTCCGCGCCGTCTATCTGCACGGTCCAGTCGCCCGCCTCGCCGCGCAGGCCCGGATGGGCGCGCGCCCGTTTGGCCGCGCTGACGCCCGACCAGTTGAACCCGATGTCGAGGCCCAGCGGCTCTGCGACATATCGCGTGAAGAGCCGGTCGAAGCGCTCGCCGGTCGCGGCTTCCATCACGGTGGCGGCGACGCCGTAGTTCAGATTGCTGTAGCGGAAGGCCTCGCCCGGCCGCGCGCCCGGCTCCCACATCTGCGGCACGAACAGATCGCGGATGTGACCCGGCGCGGCCATCCAGTAGATGTCCGGGTCGCGCACGCCGCTCCGGTGTGACAGAAGCCTGCGCAGGGTGATCGGCTCAAGCGGGAACTCCGGATGGGCAAAGGGCAGACCGAGAGCGTCCGTGGCCGCCCCGTCCATGTCGAGGCGTCCATCGGCGGCCAGCCTTCGCGCCAGTTCGGCCGTCAGCAGTTTGGAGACAGACGCGACGCGGAACGGCGTGTTCTCGTCGAAGTGGATGTCCGTCCGGCCGTCCGGCCAGCGCGTCGCGGCGTTGGTGTCGTAGCGCGCATCCCCGCCCGCACGGTGGAGCCCATAGCCCCGGCCCGCTTGCGGGATGCGGGCGAGCGGTGTGTCGGTCACGGCAACGCGCTCCTGGCACCCGCCAAGAGCGGCTGATCCCGCCAGGCCGAGCGCGCCCATCCCCTGCAATGTCTGGCGCCTGTTCATTCCGCCCGCCTTGCCACATCGTCCCGGTGAACGAAACGCCCCAACAGCCGTTGGGCTGGCATGCGCTATCTCCCGCTCCTGCTCATACTGTTCTTCGCCAGCCCGGCCCTCGCACAGGACACGGCCATCTCGGTCGGCTCCGGGCCGACGGACGGCCAGATCGAGGCGCGGCTCAACGCGGTGCTCGACACGCT
>JAHDEU010000157.1 GCA_020628635.1 Hellea sp.
GGTCCACGCGCTGCTCGATCGCGGCTTCGCGGGCGTCCGTTTCGCTCTGCGCGCCTTCCACGCTGATATAGGGCGCGGGGCAGGGCGCACCGACATCGTCGGCCACCTCGGCCCAGAGCGCAGGCTCGGCGTTGCGGTTCTTCTGTGCTCGCGCGGGGCCGGGCTGCTTGCCGCTGATGACGACGGGCTCGCCCGCCCAGACCGTGTTGCCCCATCGCAGGCTCTTCACGCCGACCCGGTCGGGATCGGAGAGATCGGGCGCATGAGACGCTTGCCACAGCGTGTTCATCACGGTCTTGCCGTCATCCGACCGGAATACGATGCAGCCGTCCTCCAGGCTTAGGCGTCCCGTCTCGTCGGACACGCCGACCAATGTGGACATGAACATGTCGTTGCGCACGCGCATTTGCGGAAACGCCTTCAGCCGGTCCGGTGCCACCACCCTGTCCGGCGCGGCGTGGGGGTAGGGCGGCGGCGGGAGGAGGCGGACCCAGTCGGGCAGCTCGATCTCGCCTCTGTCGGCGAGCGCGCGCAGGCGTTCGGCGTCCCCGTCCGCGACCAGCTGCACTTCGAACATGTTGGTTTTGTAGTCGCGCCCGGCCGAAGCGAAGATGACGTCCTGCTGCTCCAGCGTCGCCATGACCGCATCCTGTCCCTCCTCGATCACCTGCTTGGAGGCACCGGGCTGTGTCACCGCGATGAATTCTGGATTGTCAGTATATTTGGCCAGTGTGGCTTCGGCGTCGCGGGTGAAACCGAATGCCATGCCGTAGGTCGGGCTGTGCTGAATCCAGTGGCCAGTGAAAGTCTCGGCTTCCTCGGTGCGGAGCGTGGCGACAAGCCTTCGCAGCTCGGTGGCGGCCTCGCCAATCGTCCACTGTGACTGCTTGGCCAGCCTGGCCTGCGCCTCGCTGGCGGAAATGCAATTATCGCGACCATAGGAGGCGGGCGGGTATTGCCGAAGGGCCAACTCGCGCAATCCTTGCACGTCCTCGTCGCTCATTTCCGGGCAGTTCTCGCGGATGTTCTCTTCCGGAATGGCCTGCTGGGCCGATGCGACCGAGGGCAGGGCGAGCAGGGCCATGGCGGAGGCTGCCGTGAGCATTGTGCGTAGCTGTGTCATGCGTCCCATTTCGGGCGCGCGGTGCGCCGCAACAAGGCGCGGCGGCTTACGGTGCAGCAATGTGGCGCGCGCGTTTAGATTGCGTTCATCCGGCTATTCGTCCGGCGTTTCGCGCAGTCCGTTTTCCAGATCGCGCTTGATCTGTTCCAGCACGGCCTCGCTGCCGCCATTGTCCTCCAGCCATGCCTCTTCCGCATCGGCATAATCGCGGAAGCGCTTGATTTCATTGCGCAGCTGCACGCGGCGCCTCGCATCGATGACCGTGATGGCGCGCGGGTCTGCATCGAGGCGGTCGAGCTGTTGGCGCAAGGCGGAGACCTTGGCGCGCGCCTCCTCCGGTGTCATGCGGGCGGCTTCGAGGTTGGCGGCGGCGTAGCTGACCATGCCGACCGACAGCGTGTCGGCCAGCCCTTCATCCGTGGTCAGGTTCACCTCATGGGCGATGGTCATCAGCAGCTTGCCGAGCTCCAACCGCGCGCGCAGATCGTCCGTGCTGTCCATGTCGATCCTGTCCGTGCCATTGCCTCGGATCAGGTTCAGGCCCAGCGCCTTGGCGTAGAGCATCTGCCATTCGTCGCTGGTGAGCGTGTCGATGCGCTCGGCATATTGGCGGCGCAGGCGGGTCTCGGCCGATTGCTGGAGGGCAGGATTGTTTTCCAGAATGCGCTGGGTGGTGCGGTAGTCGATGCCGGAGCTGTTCGAGTCCGACAGCGACCCGATACGCCAGAGCACCCAGATGATGGCGATGACGATCCAGATGATCTGACCAGCGCCAAACGGGCTGCCACCATCGTCCTCTACCGTCACACGACTTTGCGGAACCATGGGCGCCATGTTCGCGGGCAGCATCTGGTGGCGGAGCCAGGCGATCTCGTTGAAGCGCTGGCCGTCGGCTTCGGTCGCGCTGTGCCAGTCCATGCCCTGGAAGATGCCGGTGGCGAGGTCCTGCGGGATGGGGTGGGCCGGGATTTCGGCGTCGGGGTGTTCCTCGCGCGCGGCGATGGCGGCATTGTAGAAGTCGATCAGCTGGCTGCGCATGGCGTCGTCCAGCACATACCAGTCGTCCAGCGTTTCCTCGCGCACCGGGCGGATGATGGCGCGCCACGCATCCGGATCCTCGCGCGCTTCGGGATCGCGCAGCACGGCGATGATCTGGTCGCTGAGCTTCCGGTGGCGGCGCTGCAGCGGGTCCTCTTCGGGTTCCGCCGCGCGGGCGGCCTCGTCCACCATGGCGCTCAGCGTCACCGGGTTGGTCACGCTGTATTCGCCGGCACCAGACGGCTCCGCAGCGTCCGGGGGAGGGGCGGTGCGGCCGGACGCACCGCTCAGGCTGTAGGCTTCCCCTTCGGCGGCGGCCTCCTCACCAACCAGCGGATCGCCGGGTCGGACCATGGCGGGGTGGCGTTTGACGAGCTCGGAGGTGTCGTCCGGCGCGGGCTGCGCTTCCGCCGCGCGGGCCTGCTGTTCCTGCCAAGCAGCCGCCTGGCGCATCATGTCATAGGCGGCGCGCAGGTCCATGAAGCCCTGCGGATCGTCCTCCGGCCGGGTTGTCTTCAGCAGGCGCGAATAGGCGCGCTTGACGTCGCGCGCATCGAACTCATCGCCAAGCCCCAGCAGCTCCTTTGCGGCAAGGTAGTTCAAAACAGCGAGCTCCGCTCCAGCTCGTCGAGCAGGGCGGTGAGCTGCTCGCGCGCGGCGTCGATCTCGCGCGGGACCTGGCGGCGCAGCACGGCCTCGAAATCGCTCATGGCCTGCTCGACATGGACGCGCTTGGCGCCGAGCGAGTTCTCGTAGAGCGCCTTGCAGCGCGCGATGGCGACCTTGTTGGCGGATTGATCCTCGGGCCGTATCTTGAGGCCCGACAGCGCTTTCAGCCGCTTGTCGATCTCCGCCGCGCTCATCGCGCCCGCATTGCCCTCGATGACGAGGCGGCGCTCGCGGCCTGTCTTCTTGACCGTCGCGATCACCTCCAGCACGCCGGACACGTCATAGGTGAAGCGCACGTCGAAGTCGTCCTGGCCGCTATTCTCACCGCCCAGATGCAGCTTCACTTCGCCGAGCCGGACGTTCTCCGCCACCCTCGGGGACTCGCCCTGGTAGATCTCCACGATGACCATGTTGCTCTTGGCGTCCATGCGCGAGAACGTGTCCACGCGGGAGATCGGCACGACCATGTTGCGCTCGATGATGGGCTGGTAGTGGCCGGAACTGATGGAGCCGTCCGCCTCGCGCCGCGATGTCGCGATGCCCATGGTAAACGGGCTGACATCGGTCATGACGCGGTCTTCCAGCGCGGCATGACGCGACAGCAGCCCGGCCTGCACGCCCGCGCCCAGCGCGATGACGCTGTCCGGGTCCAGCCCGTGTTCGGGAAAGGCCTTCATCAGCCGCGTCACGGTCTGGCGCACGATCGGCATGCGAGTCGCACCGCCGACCAGCACGACGCGGTCCAGATCGCGCGACAGCAATCCCGCATCACCCAGCGCGCGCTGGATCGGGCGGCGCAAACGGTCCAGCAGCGGCTTGGTCAGCTCCGCGAAACGGTCCTGCGTCAGCGACAGTTCGTGGGAGGTCTCGCCGATGACGAATTCCGGCGACACGCTTGCCGCGCTGCCCAGCGCGATCTTGGCCTGCTCGGCCAGCGCCCGCAGCCCTGCCGCCTGCTCGGGCGACAGGTCTCGGGCCGCATCGCCGATCTGCTCCTTGAAGTCGTGGAACACCGCGTCGGTGAAGTCCTCCCCGCCCAGCATGATGTCGCCGGCAGACGAGCGCACTTCCATGATGCCGTCGAAGACTTCGAGAATGGAGACGTCGAACGTGCCGCCGCCGAGGTCGAGCACGAGCAGGGTTTCCTCCGTGTCCGAGGTGACACCATAAGCGAGGGCAGCCGCCGTGGGTTCATTGATCAACCGCTCGACCTTCAATCCGGCGAGCTTTCCGGCCGCGAAGGTCGCCTTGCGCTGCAGGTCGTTGAAGTAGGCGGGCACGGAAATGACGGCGCGTGTCACCGGATGGCCGAAGTGGCTTTCCGCGTCGGCCTTGAGCGAGCGCAGGATCATGGCCGACAGCTCCTCGGCGCGGTAGTCCGTCTTGCCTAGGCGGAAGACTTTCTGCGTGCCCATGAAGCGCTTGAACCGCGCGGCGGTGTGGTCGGGATCGCTGACGAGGCGATGGCGCGCGGCCGCGCCCACGGTCAGGTCCGACTTGCCCGACAGGTGCACCGCGCTGGGCGTCAGCAACTCGCCCGACGCATTGGGGATCAGCTGCGGTCCGTCATCGGAGTAGTAGCCGATCAGCGAGTTGGTCGTGCCGAGATCGATGCCGACGATGATGTCCGGCGCGGTGTCGGTCTGGCTCTGTGCGCTCACGAAGACGCTCCCCCTGTTTCCCCTTTGAATTGTCTTTTTCGGACATTCATTTGCCGCGCGCAAGCGGGTCGGTGAAACCAATCGCAGAGCGCTGCGTAGATTTCCCGTCGCAACAAGGAGATCGTTACATGCCCCGCACCGTCATCGTCACTGGTTCCAGCTCCGGCATAGGCGAGGCCGCGGCCAAGCGCTTCCACGCCGATGGCTGCAATGTCGTCTTCAACAGCCGGAGCCGGGCCGATCTGGAAAAGGCGACGCAGGGTCTGGATGACAGCCGCGTGCTCCTGGTGGAGGCGGATGTGTCCAAGGACGACGAGGTCGAAAGGCTGATCGCAGAGACAGTGGAGCGTTTCGGCGGCATCGACGTGCTGTGCAACAATGCGGGCGTCGGCGTGATGGGCACGATTGGTGAGCTGTCCGACGCCGACTGGGAAAAGGTCATCTCCATCAATGCGGGCGGCGTCTATCGCTGCACCAAGGCCGCGCTGCCACACCTGGAAAAAAGCGCCAAGGCCAATGGCCACGCTGCCATCGTCAACACGTCGTCCGTCTCCGGCCTCGGCGGAGATTGGGGCGCGGTGGGCTATAACGCCTCCAAGGGCGCGGTCAGCAACATGACCCGCGCCATGGCGCTGGATTTTGGCGCGCGCGGCATTCGCGTGAACGCCGTGGCACCCAGCCTGACCGACACGGAGATGACCGAAAAGATGATGAAGAACGAGGCGTTGATGACCCGCTTCCGCAACCGCATTCCCATGGGGCGCGCCGCCGCACCAGAAGACATCGCCAGCGTCATCGCCTTCCTCGCCAGCGACGATGCCCGCTTCGTGTCCGGAGTCATCCTGCCCGTCGATGGCGGCCTGTCGGCCAGCAATGGACAGCCCGACTTCAGCGGCTAGGCGGCATCGCCCCCTATCTCAGCCGAGCCCAAGGCACGGTGGCCCAAAAGAACAGGTAGAGAAACACCAGCACCGCGGCGAGCGTGATGACCGTGACCCAGACATAGGTCTCCTGTTCGGCAGGCTCTGCCTCGGGACGCGGCGGAGCGGGGCGTGGCTGGGGCGCGAGCGCGCCGCATTGCAGCTGTGTCCGCAGCCAGTCGATCTGCGCCGCCCGTTCGGGGTCTTTCGGGGAAGGCTGCCACCACGCCATCTCCTCGAAGATGGCGGCGCTGGTGGTCTTTTTCAGCGGCAGGGCGATGAGGAAGGACTTGGCGCTGGTCGGCGGATCGAGCTTGCTCGCATGGGCGTTGACATGTGCGATGAGTTCGCGCCGGAGCATGGCATCGAACCCGCGCAGCTCGGCCTCGGGCAGGGCATGGCGGCTGCGCA
>JAHDEU010000158.1 GCA_020628635.1 Hellea sp.
CACACGCGCACGCACCGCCGCAATCGGCGTCGATGCCCGGCACCATGTTGGCGATCGCCGCTTCCATGACGGACGCGCCCGACTTGGCCTCGACTTCCTTGGTGTTGCCAGCGTGGTCGTGGAAGATGACTTTGGGCAAAATGGCCTCCTGTAGTGCTTTCTATCGGCCTAGGCGCTTGCTCCCAAAAGGCAAGGCGTTAGGGCTGGCTCACGTTATGGATGTGACTCTCGATACGGAACAGGACACGCTGGCGTTTGGCGCGCGGATCGCGGCTGTGCTGCGGCCGGGCGATGTGCTCACGCTGGTGGGCGATCTCGGCGCGGGCAAGACGACGCTCGCGCGAGGACTGATCCAGTCGCGGCTGGGCGACATCGACGTGCCGTCGCCGACATATACGCTGGTGCAGACCTATGATTGGGGCGAGGTTGAGCTCTGGCACTGCGATCTCTACCGCATGGAGGCGCCAGATGATGCGCTGGAGCTCGGCCTGCTCGACGCCATGGGCGAGGAGATCGTGCTACTCGAATGGCCTGATCGCTTAGGCGCGCTGCTGCCGGACGATGCACTGTCCATCGACATTGCGTTTGACGGGGAGGGTCGCACAGTGACGCTCAAAGGTTTCGAGGGCCGCAATGTCTGACCGCCTCGCCGAAATGGAAGCCTTCATCAACGATGCGGGGTGGGCGCTGGCTGTGCGCGAGCCGATCCAGGGCGACGCCTCCACCCGCTCCTATCAGCGCTTGCGCTTGGATGGCCGCAACGCGGTCTTGATGAACGCCCCGCGCGGGGAAGAGGGTGCGGGCGAGCCGTTCGGGGCGACCGTCGAGGAGCGCCGCGCCATCGGCTACAACGCGCTGGCGCGGCTGGCCGGGCCGAACATGGAGGCCTTTCTCGTGATCGCCGAACAGCTCCGCATCCGCGGTTTCAGCGCACCGGAGATTATCCATGCCGATGTGGAAGGAGGCTTCGCCTTGCTCGAAGACTTCGGGTCGGGTGTCTACGCGCAGGTCGTCGGCGCGGACCCGTCGCGCGAGGCGGAGCTGTATGAGGCGGCCGTCGATGTTCTCGCTGAGATCTACCGCTCGTCCATCCCAGGCCATGCTGGATGGGATAGATTCGACTGGCGTATCCGCGACTATGACGAAGCGGCCCTGTTGGCGGAGACAGACCTGTTTCTGGACTACTACGCGCCGGATGCGGGCAACCCGATCAGCGCCGCCGCGCGCGCGGATTTCTACAACCGCTGGCGCGAAGCCTTCAAGACGCTGGGCGAACACGCACCTGGCTTGGCGCTGCGCGACTTCCACGCGGAGAACCTGTTCTGGTTGCCACAGCGCAAGGGCACGTCTCGCGTCGGGCTGATCGACTTCCAGGACGCGCTGTTCGCCCATCCCTCCTACGACCTGTCGAGCCTGCTCGAAGACATCCGCCGCGATGTTTCGGAAGACCTCTTCGAGCCCTTGAAACGTCGGTTCTGCTGCGCAGCCTTCATCGACGACGAAGACGACTTCAACGCCGCCTATGCCGTGCAGTCCGCCCAGCGCGCGACCAAGCTGCTGGGCTTTCCGGTCCGCGCCGATGTCGACTTCGGCAAGCCGCAATACCGCGCGCTGCTGCCGCGCGTGCGCCGCCATCTGCAACGCGGGCTTTCCCATCCGGCCTGCGCCGACCTAAGGGGCTGGTTCGAGGAATATTGTCCTAACGCTCTGGAGGGTGAGTCGTGAGCCAGAACCAGCCCATCACCACCGCCATGGTCATGGCCGCCGGCCACGGCACGCGCATGCGCCCGCTCACGGATGACCGCTCCAAGGCCATGGTCGAGGTCGCGGGCCGCCCTCTGATCGACCACATGCTGGACAGGCTGTTTGATGCCGGGATCACCCGCGCCGTGGTCAACGTCCATGCCCATGCCGACCATCTGGAGGCGCATCTGCGTGCACGAACCACGGGCCCGGAGATCGTCATATCCGACGAACGCGATGCCTTGCTGGAAACCGGTGGCGGCGTCGTGAAGGCACTCCCGCTGCTGGGCGAGGCGCCAATCCTGATCTGCAATATCGACGCGGTATGGAGCGAGTTCGCACCCGTCATCCCCGCGCTGATCGACGCCTGGGACGAGGACGAGATGGACGACCTTTTCCTGCTCGCGCCGACGGCCGAGTGCCTCGGCTATGCGGGGGCGGGCGACTTCGACATGGACCGCATGGGCCAGCTCTCCCGCCGGTCGCGCGCATCCGCCGACTGGGTCTATGCGGGCGTGCAGATTTTCACCCCCGCCCGAGCGCTCGGCTACGCGGTCGAGCCTTTCTCTCGCAACCGCATCTGGGACAAGACGCTGGCGCGGGGCCGCGTCTACGGTCTGCCCATCCCCGGCTACTGGATGCATGTCGGCGATCCCGAGGCGGTCGAGGCCGCCGAAGCGGTTATCGCCACTGGAGATGATACGGGGGCATGAGCGCTACCGTCTTCAACATGCCCTCGGGCGTGCCCTTTCTGCGCTCGCTCGCGCACGGGCTTACCGAAGTCTATGGCGAGCGGCTGCAGGACGGGCTCGTGCTTCTGCCGACGCGGCGTGCCGCGCGGGGGCTCGCCGATGCCTTCGTGCGCCAGGCGGCCGAGCGGGGCACACGCGCCACGCTGCTGCCGCGCCTGCGCCCGCTCGCCGACGTCAACCCGGACGAGCCGCCGTTTGAGCCGGGCGAGCTGGCGGGCATTGTCAGTCCCGCCATCGACCCGGTGCAGCGACGCTTCGAGGTCGCGCAACTCGTCGTGCGCTACCACGAGCGCACGCAGGACCAGCCGCTCGACCCGGCGGCCGCCATACACATGGCCGACCCGCTGATCGAGATCATGGACGACGCGGCATTGGAGGGCGTCACCATTCGCGACCAGGCCGAGTGGGCCCGCATCTGCGAGGACAGCGCCACGCACTTCCAGCACGCCGGGCAGCTCTACCGCATCGTCGATGCCTTCTGGCCGGAGCGCCTGTCCGAGATTGGCATGATGGAGCCCGCCGCGCGCCGCGTCGCGCTGCTGCATGCGCTGGCCGAAATCTGGTCCGCCAAGCCGCCGGACTACCCTGTCATAATCGCGGGCTCGACCGGCACGCTGGGCGCGACGGCCGAGCTGATGCGCGTGGTCGCCAACATGCCGGACGGGATGGTCGTGCTGCCCGGCCTGCAGGAGGACTTTCCGGAAGGCGTGTGGGAAACGATCGATCTGCGCCACCCGCAGAGCTCGTTGAAGAATCTGCTCGCCACCATGGAGGTGGACCGCGCGGACGTGCGCAGCTGGCCGCATGTGGTGGACGGCCGCGCGCGCGGCGCGATGCGAAAGCGCCGCCGCATACTCGCCGAAGCGCTGGTGCCGGTCGATGCCACGGGCGACTGGATCGGCCGCATCGACACGCTGGTCGCGGGCGAGGGGGCGGATTTGTTCGAGACCGCGCTGGACGGTCTGTCGCTGATCGAGGCGGGGACGGAAGCGGAGGAGGCGCTGTCCATCGCGCTCATCATGCGCGAAGCGCTGGAGCAGAATGGCCGCACCGCCGCGCTCGTCACGCCGGACCAGATGCTGGCGCAACGCGTGCGCGCGCGGCTGTCGCGATGGGGCGTGGACGTGGCCATGAGCCAAGGGCAGCCGGTGGAGCAGACACCCATCGGTGTGTTCCTCACCGCGCTGCTCGATCTCGCGCGCGACCCGTTCGGACCGGTCGAGATCAGCCTCGTGCTCAACCACCCGCTGACGCGGCTGGGTCGCGGGCCGGGAGAGGCTAAATCGAAATGGTCGCAGTTGGAATGCAAGCATTTCAGAGGCGTGCGGCCGGATGCGAAAGTCTACGGCGGCGAAGACGTGCTGTCCGACCTCTACACGGCAATCGCTCCGCTCACCGAACTCGGCGGCCATGCCTCGCCCGATGCCTGGGCGTCCGCGCTGGTCGAGGCGGCGGGCCGCGTCGGTGCGGGCGCGGGCGAAGTGGCGGCCTTCCGGCTGTGGTCCGGTGATGACGGACGGCAGGCGGGCAGCCTCTTGGACGGCGTGGCCAATCACGGCGCGAGCCTGCCGGACACGGACGCGCAGGGCTTCTCGCGCCTGCTCGGATCGCTGCTGCAGGGCGCGGTCGTGCGGCCCAGCGCGGGCACCCATCCGCGCCTGTCCATCCTCGGCCCGCTGGAGGCGCGGCTGCTGGAAGCGGATGTCGTCATTCTCGGCGGGCTGAACGAGGGCACATGGCCGGGGGCTGCGACGTCCGGTCCGTTCCTGTCGCGCGGCATGCGGGAGAACATGAAGCTGTCCTTGCCCGAACGCCGCTACGGTCTGGCCGCGCATGACTTCGCCGAACTCGCCGCCAATCCGACCGTTTACCTCACCCGCGCGACCAAGGGCGCGGCGGGGCCGACGGTCGCGAGCCGCTGGGTGTGGCGGCTGAAGACGCTGCTGCGCGGGGCCATGCCGGACCGCCGCGTGGACGCGCTGCTCGGCACGGGCGCGCGCTATCTCGACTGGGCGCGGCAGATGGACCGGCCGGAGCGCCACGTCTTCATCGAGCGGCCCAATCCGAAGCCGCCGGTGGAGAAGCGCTGGAACTTTGTCGCGAAGGACGGCGTGGCGCGGCGCATGTCGATCACGGCGGTCAGCCGGTGGATCCGCGATCCCTACAGCATCTACGGCAAGCATGTTCTGTGTCTGGAAACGCTGGAGCCGCTCGACAGCCCGCCGGACGCGCGCCACTTCGGCACGGCCATGCATGAGGGCATCGAGCATTTCGTGCTGGCCGATCCAAAGCGCGTCCATGTCGCGGGGCGGCAGGACGAGCTGGCGAAGCGGATGGGCGACGCGCTCATCAAGCATGGCTACTCCGAGGACGAGGTGTTCAAGGAAGAGCCGCGGCTGCAATCCGTCGCCAAGAACCTGATCGACTGGTTCGGCAAGCGGTCCGACGCCGACTTCCATGTCGCGGGCACGGAAGTCTGGGCGGAGCATGTGATTGCCGATCTCGACTTCAAGCTGGTGGGCTTGCTGGACCTCGTGGAAGACGGTCCCAACGGCTACGCCTTCACCGACTTCAAGACCGGCACGCCGACATCCGCCAAGACGGTCGCGGCCGGTTTCGATCTCCAGCTCCCGCTGGCCGCCTGGCTGGCAGCGGAAGGTTCGCTGCAAACACCGAAGGACGGCCCGTTCACCCACGAGCGCTACCCCAAGGCGGCCACGCGCGAGATGGGCTATGTCCGCATCAAGGGCTCCAATGACGACTTCCGCCACAGCCATGTCGCGGCACCCGGCGTGCGGACCAAGGGCGCGCCGACCGCGCCGGAACTCGCGGATGAGGCCATCAAGATCTTCCGCGAGCTGATCCTCGCCTTCGACAAACCCGAGCAGGGCTACAGCTCGCAGCCACGCGCGCAATACACCCATGACTATGGCGAGTATGACGATCTCGCGCGGCGCGACGAGTGGTCGGCGATTTCGGGCGGGGACGAATAGTGGACCGCCTGACCATACATGACGCCACCCAGCGCCAGCGCGACGCCGCCGATCCCGGTTTCCCGCGCATCGTCAACGCCAATGCGGGCTCCGGCAAGACCAAGGTGCTGGTGGACCGCGTGTCGCGCATCCTGCTCCAAGGCACGGACCCGGACAAGATTCTCTGCATCACCTACACGCGGGCGGCGGCCAGCGAGATGCAGGAGCGGCTCTACGAGACGCTCTCCAAATGGTCCATCGC
>JAHDEU010000159.1:0-3526 GCA_020628635.1 Hellea sp.
TCCCCGGAAAGGGGAGGTGGCCGACGCGCGCAGCGCGAGGTCGGAGGGGTGACGCCAACATCAGCCGCGCCCTCAGGTGCGCCATTCTACTCCGCTGTCTCCATCCCCCGAAACACCGCCCGCAACCGCTCCACGGCCTCCCGCGCATCCGCTTCGCTGATCACCAGCGGCGGCGCCATGCGCAGCACATTGTCCCCGGCCGTGCCTACCAGCAGCTTGTGCTCCAGCGCGTGTGTCTTCGCCACCAGATTGTCGCCCGGGTTGACCATCTGCAGCCCCACCAGCAGCCCCTTGCCGCGCACATCATTGATCAGCTCCGGGAATTCGTCCTTGAGCCCCGCCAGCGATTGGCGGAACATGTTGGACACATCCCGCACATGTTCCAGGAAGCCGTCGTCGCTGATCCGGTCATAGACGGCGTTGCCCGCCGCCATGGCCAGCGGATTGCCGCCGTAAGTCGTGCCGTGCGTGCCCGGCACCATGTGCTTGGCGGCTTCCTCGCTCGCGATCACCGCACCCAGAGGGAAGCCCCCGCCGACACCCTTGGCCACCGCCATGATGTCGGGCTCTCCACCTTCCACCCATTGATGCGCCCAGAGCTGTCCGGTCCGGCCCGCCCCGCATTGCACCTCGTCATAGATCAGCAGGATGTCGTTGTCGTCGCAGAGCTTGCGCAGGCCCCGCAAACATTCCGGCGGCAGCGCCCGCACCCCGCCCTCGCCCTGCACGGGCTCGACGAGGATCGCGGCCGTGGTCTCCGACACGGCAGCCTCCAGCGCGTCGTGGTCGCCAAACGGCACATGGATGAAGCCCGGCAGTCTGGGACCGAAGCCTTCGAGGTATTTAGGATTACCCGCCGCGTTGATGGCGGCAAACGTCCGGCCGTGGAAGGCACCGGAGAAGCCGATGATGTCGTAGCGCTGCTCCCGGCCCTCCCCATACTGGTAGCGCCGCGCCGTCTTCATCGCGAGCTCGAGGCTTTCCGTACCTGAGTTCTGGAAAAAGACCTTGTCCGCCCAGGGCAGGTCGCGGCAGTATTTCTCGGACAGCTCCAGCTGGCCCGGCACGAGGAACATGTTGGACAGGTGCCAGAGCTTGCCCATCTGCTCCGTGACGGCGTCGGCGATGTCCTTGGGTGCATGGCCCAGCGCGTTCACGGCAATGCCCGCAATGAAATCGAGATAGCGCTCGCCCGTGTCGGTCGTCAGCCAAGCGCCCTGCCCGCGCTCGAACGTGATGTCCGGCGGGGAGTAGCAGTCGAAGAGATGGTTGCCTTTGGCCATGGCGGGCCTCGTATGTAGTCGGTCAGTCCACCGGCCTGCGCGCAGCATCAGCATGGCGGGATGATCCACGCGATATTGAAGCCCGCGCGAATGGCAAGGGGGAAGCGGGCCGCGCTAGCGGCGTTGCGGGCGTCGGTCTGCGCGCGGCGGGTGGGGATATGTCAACCCGTGCACCGTCATCTCCGGCATGTCGCGCAGCAGCACGGCGCGCGAGACCCCGTCGCAGGCGTCCAGCGGCTCTGGCAGCGAGACGATGCGGCCGACGACGCCGACGCGGGGCGCGACCGTCCACACCCGGTCGGCTGCGCCCATGCGGACAATGCGGCCCGTATCGCCGTGGACATAGGTCGGGGCCTTGGCGATGCCGTGATAGGCCTCGAAGTCGTCCAGCGCGTCCGGCAGCACGGCGACGAGCCGCTCTCCCGCATCGCCGATGAAGCCGAGGCACTCCCCGGCCAAGGCGCTGTTGAGCACGAGCGGTTCCATCGGATCGGCCAGGGGAACGGCCGGCGCGTTGTCCTCGGCCGACCAGACATGATGGCGCAAGGGCCCGACATCGGAGGGGTCGGTGCGGATCCGCATGGCTGTGCAGCTCACCTCGCCGTCATTGCCATGCCGCACGAACAGGCCGAGCGGCGAGTTGGAGCGCATGAGATAGGTCGCATCCGCCGTGGTCACGGCGGCCTTTCGCACATCCGCATCGAAGATGCAGTCCACCTCGCCGAAGACATTATGGTCTCCGCCGCAGCTCTCCGGCCGGTCGCCCCAGATGGTGTTGACGCCGTCGGGCGATGTGCGTTGCGCGAACAGGCCCTCGGGCGGGGCGCTGCCGGGCACGCGCTCCACCGTGCAGGTGATCGCGTCCATGCGCGCCTGCATGGCCACGGGATCGTGCAGGACGGCGCGCAGGGGCGGCGCGGGCAGCGGGTTGGGCGTTTCAGCAAGCGGTGGGACAGCCGGTTGGGCCACGGGCGTAGGCATGGCGGGTTCGGACATGACCGGGTCAGGCGTGGGCTGGCGCTCCGCCGTTTCCTGCGAGCAAGCCGCCAGGGCGAGCGCGATCAGGGTAAGGGCCGCGCGTCCTATGACTTGATCCGCCAGCCGCGCTTGAGCACCTGCCAGACGGTGATGAACAGCACGACGTTGAGCACGCCGATGAAGACCACGCCGACAAGCAGGTTGCTGTCCGCCTCGCCCGTGAAGCCGTAGCGGAAGCCGTCGATGAGGTAGAAGAGCGGGTTGCCGAGGATCAGCGTCTGGAAGACCTCCGGCAGGGCGGTCACGCGGTAGAAGGTGCAGGAGAGAAATGACAGCGGCAGGATTATGAACTGGTTGACGACGGCGAGCTGGTCGAACTTCTCCGCCCAGATGCCGGACAGGCAGCCCACCATGGCCATCATCAGCGCCGCCGAGACGCTGAAATAGAGCACGGCCCAGAGGTGTTGCGGGATAAGCGGGGTGAAGAAGGACAGCGCGATGGCGGTGACGATGGCGACGAGAATGCCGCGCGTGGCGGCGCCTCCGATGAAGCCCACGGCAAGCTCGGCGGCGGACAGCGGCGGCATGAGCACGTCGCCGATGGAGCCCATCAGCTTGCCCGTCATGATGGAGCTGCTCGAATTGCTCGACGCATTGTTGAGTATGCCCAGCATGACGAGGCCCGGCGCGAGAAAGGCCATGAAAGCGGATGGGTCGGGCCGCAGCGCAGCAAAGGCCAGAACGAAGACCGTCATATAGAGCAGGTTGGAGATGATCGGCGCGAGCAGGGTCTGCGGCGCGATCCGCATGAAGCGGTAGACTTCCTTCTTGTAGAGCGTCGCCAGCCCCATCCAGTTCACCGCGCCGATGGGGCGGCGGGCCGGGGCTGCGGCAGCAGTCGGGGCAGTCGTTTGCGTTGGTTGGTCCAGCATGGCCCGCCACTAGCGGGCGGGCCGCGGCTTGAACAGCCTTTGCAGGACGCGCTCAGAGCATGGCGACGCTGTCGACCATGGCGCCGGACATGAACATCTCCGCGCTCAGTTCGTCGAGCTGGGTGTTCTGCAGCACGATCTGCAGGCCTTGCCCATTGTCGAAGACGACATCGTGGCCGCTCTGGCGGGCCATGGACATGAAATCGTCAAAGCCGAGAAATTCGAGATTGTCGCCCTCGATCAGGAGCCTGTCCTCGTGGACATCGAAATCGCGCACCCGGTCGCGGCCCGCATCGCGCGTGAACACGAAACTGTCCGCGCCCTCGCCGCCGA
>JAHDEU010000159.1:3626-5705 GCA_020628635.1 Hellea sp.
GCCGCCGAACATCAGGTCGTCACCGAGCTGGCCGTAGAGCCTGTCCTGGTCCCCGCCGCCGCGCAGCGTGTCATTGCCGGAGCCGCCGCGCAGCACGTCCATGCCCGCGTCGCCGAACATCACGTCGTCGCCGGAATGGCCGAACAGCTGGTCGTCGCCTGCGCCCGCGCGCAGGAAGTCGTCGCCCGCGCCGCCGCGCAGATCGTCATGGCCGTCGCCGCCGAACAGGTCGTCATCGCCCGCACCCGCACGGGTCCGTCGAACTGTTGCGGCACCCAGCTGGCCTGGATGAAATAGGTGCCCGTCTCGAGCCCTGCGAGAAACAGGTTCTCGTTGAGCACCGGGCCGCTGGTGCGGAAGGTGTCGGAGCGGTCCACGACTTTGCCCTGCGCGTCATAGACCGTGAAACTGCCCAGCCCGTCCAGATCGATGACCTGGCCTTCCACATAGTCGATGCTGACCCAGACGGAGCCGAACATCGGGACGGTCGCCGTGAATTCCGGCCCGCCCGGCGTGATAGAGCCGGAGAGCTCGAAGCTGTCGCGAAAATCATTGTCCATGGTTGGCGGCTCCTGTCGTTGGTCGCGATGCGCACGGGCATCGTGCGCGCAGATGTGTGGAGACCGCCCTCCCCAGGGCAGAAAGGCGGGCTGCAATTTGCGTGCCGGAAACCGTCAGCCACTATTTTCGGAACTTCGGGACTCGTCGCGGATTCAGTTTGTTGCGCGCACTGTCTCAGAACCCCATATTTTGTGGATAGACGTCCGATTTCCCGATTGGTTGTGGACGAAGGGGCGTCCATATTTTGTGGTGAGTCGCGGGCGCGCTACATCATCTGTGCAACAGGACGCGACAATACGCGTTCTCACGGATTCAACATCTGGTGTGCCGCCCCCGGCCCATAGGGGCTGCGGCCCACCCACCCAAGGAGCCATCATGGCCTGGACCGAAGACCGCGTCGAAATCCTCTCCAAACTCTGGGCGGAAGGCTTGTCCGCCTCCCAGATCGCCAAGCAGCTGGGCGGGGTCACGCGCAATGCCGTGATCGGCAAGGTCCACCGTCTGGGCCTGTCGGGCCGCGCCAAGCCGAGCCGCCCCAAGCCCGCCGCCAAGGCCAAGGCGGCGGCAACGGCCAAGCCCAAGACGGCCGCCAAGGAACCGGCGAAAGCCGCCAAACCCGCCGCACCCAAGCGTCCCGCGACAGTCGCCAAGAACACCCACCAGCCCGCCCGCGCCATCGCGTCCAAGGTCGCCGAAGGCGTCAAGCCCGCCAAGGAGCTCGCGCCCGCGCTGGAGGCAAAGCCGCTCAAGGACGGCAGCTTCGCCACCATCCTCACTCTCACGGATCACATGTGCAAATGGCCGATCGGCGACCCGTCCGGCGACGAGTTCCGCTTCTGCGGCCGCAAGACGGACCCCGACGAGCCCTATTGCACCCCGCACAGCATGGTGGCGTACCAGCCGTCGCGCCGGCGGAACAGCTCGGGCAAGATGATCAGCGTGGGGCCGGCCCCGACCTCGCGCAAGCGGTTGCGCTAGGCAGAGCCGACTGACGACGAAGGGGCGGAGACGCTCCAGCGCGAGGCCGGCGAAAGGACATCAGTAAGCGGCCGCGCGGCGCGCCCATCCCTACAGATAACTCGCCAGCTTCATCGCCGCCGGCATCCCCGCCGCCCTGATCCGCTTCGACAGCGCCGCCAGCTCCGCGGGGCTCGCCGTCACCCCCTCGGGCACTTTGGAAAACCCATCCAGCCGGTTGCCCGCCATCCAGGCGCGCAACTCCGGCTCGCGGCCCCAGATGGCCTGGTTCATCATGTTGGCGGCCTGCATGCGCACGAAGTCGTCGAGGCTGTCGGGCAGCGGGACGACGCCGGTCAGCGCGTTTTTCTCCGCCTCGCTCCGGTCGCTTGCCTCGATATGGGCGATGAAGCTCGCGGAAAAAGCGGGCTGGAAGGCGCGCACGGTCTGCAGCGTGATGCGGTCCTCGGCGAAGACGGGCTTGGCACGAATGTTCTTGAGCGGCGAGGCGGAGCAGTCGACATGGATGTGGTCGGGGTCCGTCGGGATCGTGCCGTCCGT
>JAHDEU010000160.1 GCA_020628635.1 Hellea sp.
TCGATCACGGTCTGCAGCCGCTCCATGAACGCGTCCTTGTCGAGGCCCGGCGGGATCGGCTCGAGGAACTCGACGCGCGCATGGCCGGGATGCTTGATCCAGTCGCCCTGGTTCCAGCGCTGCCCCAGATTGGTCGCGACGGGCACGACGGGGCAGCCGAACTCCTCCTGCAGGTGGAACACGCCCTTGCGGTAGCGGTGGTGGGTGCCGATCTGCGACAGGTGGCCTTCGGGATAGATGAGAATGCGGCGGCCCTGTTCGCGCACGACCTTGGACGTTTCCGCCATGCGCGCGCGCGCGTCCGAGCCGCCGCAGCTGTCGATGACGACGGCGTTCATCTTGGCGAGGATGACCTTGATCAGCCAGAATTTCTCCAGATGGTCACCCGTCACGAATGACAGGTCGTCGAACTGGTGGAACATGACGATGCCGTCGCCATAGCTTTGGTGCTTGGACGCGATGATGACCGTGCCGTCGGGCACATGCTCGTGGCCCGTGACCTCCACTGTTATCCCTGCGATCACTCGCATGCCCCAGCGCACCACCTTGGTGTAACGCCGCAAGCTCGCCATCAGCAGGCCACGGCCCGGCACGAGGCTGAAGATCACGCCGATCACGGCATAGACCAGCGTGGTCGCGTAGAAGAACAGGTTGAACAGCGTGGAGCGGATCATGGACGCACTCTAGCGGGAGACGAAGACATGGCTAGGCGCAACTTTCCTGCATGAGCGCGATGCGCCCGGCCTTCGCTTGCGCCGCGGCACGCCAGCGCCTAGCCCCATCCGCATGAAGAAAGCCTTGCTGCTCATCGCCGGGATCGTCGCGGCTCTCGTCGCCTATCTCCTGCTGTGGCCCGTGCCCATCGCGCCCGTGGCCTGGGACGCGCCGGTCGACCGGGGCTATGTCGGCGACTACGCGCCCAACCGCGATCTGGCCGGCCTCACCCATATCGACCTCGCCCCGCATCACGGGCCCGAGGACATCGTCGCCCTGCCGGATGGCCGCCTGCTGACGGCCACGCAGGAGGGCTATATTCTCACAGTCGACCCCGCCACCGGCGCGGTGGACGTGCTGGCGGAGACAGGCGGCGTGCCGCTGGGGCTGGAGATGGGCCCGGACGGCCGCCTGATCGTGGCGGACGCGCATAAGGGTCTGCTGGCCGTGTCGCTGGACGGCGCGGTCGAGGTGCTGACGGACAGCGTGGACGGCACGCCCATCCTCTATGCCGACGATCTCGACATCGCGGATGACGGCGTGATCTATTTCTCCGACGCGTCCACCAAATTCGGGGCCGAAGCCAACGGTACCACCATGGAAGCGAGCCTCTTGGAGATCATGGAAAGCGCGGGCACGGGACGTCTGCTCGCCTATGACCCGGCGGACAGGAGCACGCGCGTCGTGGTGGACGGGCTGGTCTTTCCCAACGGCGTCGCCATCGCGCCGGACGGCGACGTGCTGATGAATGTCACGGGCCGCTACCAGCTGCTGAAGATCGATCCCGAAACGGGCGCGACGACCGTGCTGATCGACAATTTTCCGGGCTTTCCGGACAACATCAACCGCGGTCCTGCCCAAGAAAATGGAAAAGCCACATTCTTCGTCGGCATCGTCAGCCCCCGCTCCGAATGGCTGGACGAAAACGCGGGCAATGTGGCCGCACGCAAGATCGCGCAGCGCCTGCCCGCCTTCATGCAACCTCAAGCCCAGCCCTACGGTCTCGTCCTGCAGATCGACGCGGACGGAAACGTGCTGCGCAGCTTCCATGACCCCGACGGCGAGTACCTGACGCCGACCGGTGCTGTCGTCGTCGGCGACCGCATGTACATCACCAGCCTGCTCTCGCCGACCCTCGGCTACCGTTCCTACCCCTGATTGGAGACCTCCATGTCCGACCGCCAATACGAAGTCATCGTCTACGGAGCCTCCGGCTATACCGGCCGCCTCGTCGCGGAATATCTCCACAACCAGTATGGCGACGGGCTGTCCTTCGCCATGGCGGGGCGATCGGAGGCCAAGCTGAAAGCCGTGCGTTCTGAACTCGGCCTGCCGGACAGCGTCGATGTCGTCGTCGCCAATTCCGACGACCCGGCCAGCCTCAAATCCATGTGCGAGAGCGCGGCCTGCATCATCACCACGGTCGGTCCCTATCAGCTCTATGGTGAGCCGCTGGTGGCCGCCTGTGCGGAGACCGGCACGGATTATGTCGATCTGTCCGGCGAGCCCGCCTGGATGCGCGACATGATCGACCGCTATCACGACAAGGCCAGGGAGTCCGGTGCGCGCATCGTCCATTCCTGCGGGTTCGATTCCATTCCCTTCGATCTCGGCGTGCTGTTCCTCCAAACGGCCGCCAAGGACCAGATGGGCAAGCCGCTGCCGCGCATCCGCGGGCGCATGCGCAAGATGCAGGGCGCGTTCTCCGGCGGCACGGCGGCCTCGCTCGGCGGCACCATGGCGCGTCTGCAGAAGGAACCGCACATCCTCGAATGGCTCACCAACCCGTTCTCGCTCGCGGGCGGCTTCCAGGGCCCCGACCAGCCGCGCGGCAACAAGCCGATCGAGGAAGAGGATCTGGGCAGCTGGTCCGCGCCCTTCATCATGGCCGCGATCAACACCAAGAACGTCCACAGATCGAATGCTCTCATGGGCCACCCTTACGGCGAGGATTTCGTCTATGACGAGATGATGCTGACCGGCCCCGGCGATCAGGGCAAGGCGATCGCGGAACACGTCGCGAGCGCCGATCCCTTCGGCAAGAACCCGCCCAAGCCGGGCGAGGGGCCGACGGCCGAGGAGCGCGAGGCGGGCTTCTTTGAGGCGGCCTTCATCGGATCAGATTCGGACGGCATCAAGCTCACGGCCGTCGTCACCGGCGACAAGGACCCGGGCTATGGCTCCACGTCCAAGATGATCGCCGAAGCCGCGCTCTGCCTGACGCGCGACGTGGACCGCAACGAGACCCCCGGCGGCGTCTACACGCCCGCGCCCGCCATGGGCATGAAGCTGGTGGAGCGGCTGCAGGAGAGCGCGGGGCTGACGTTCTCGCTGGAGGGGTAGGACGGCAGTCTTTTTTGACCCAGACCTTTCCTTGATTTTTGGCTCCCGCCGACTTGATCGGCGGGTCCATCACCCGAGTTCTCTGAGCGCGCCTCTGCGCCCTGTGAAGGGTCCGTCGCTGATGAAACACCTAATCACGCCTTATAGCTCCGGAGATGGACAGGCCGGTCAAGCCGGCCTGAGCCAACTGAGTGGAAGCCGAGGTAAGCGGCATTATCGACTGTTTGCAACGGCAAGCATCCCCTCCGGCAAGCCGCCTCGGATGATCTCCGCGACCTTCTCCGCCAACTCCCGCCTCGGATAGCTCCGCCGGATCGTCAGGTTGATGTCGCGCGCGGCTGTCCGGTCGCGCAACGGTCTCGCCTGCAGGCCGATGTCGCGAAAACCCCCACCCGGCACGGCGAGAGCCGGGACCAGCGTCACGCCCATGCCCTGGCTGACGAGATTGATCAGCGTTTCCAGCGAGGTCGCCCGTAAGCTACTGCGCGTCGGCGGACCCAGCTCGCAGATGGCGAGCGCCTGGTCGCGGAAGCAGTGGCCTTCGGTGAGCAACAGCAACTCGTCGCGGTCTACGTCGGACATGTGCGGTGTGTCGCTCGCCTCCAATTCGTGCCCTTGCGGAAAGACCAGGCGGAACGGCTCGGTGTAGAGCGGCAGGGCGATCAGCGCGTCGTCCTCGGGCGGCGTGGCGAGCACGGCCGCATCGAGTTCTCCCGACAACAGGCTGTCGTTCAAGCGCTCCGTGATGTCCTCGCGGTAAGCCACCGACAGGCCGGGCAGGGTCTCGCGAAGGCTCCGCACGAAGCGCGGAATGAGATAGGGCGCGACCGTCGGGATCAGGCCGAGGCTCAGCGCGCCGCCCAGCGGATCCTGCGCGGCGCGGGCGACGTCGCGGATGCGCTCGGCGCCCGCCAGCACGGCTCTCGCCTGCTCCACGACCGCGCGCCCGGCTTCCGTCACGCGCACCGCGCCGCGCCCGCGCTCGAACAAAACCACGCCGAGCTCCGCCTCCAGCTTCTTGACCTGTCCGGACAAGGTGGGCTGGGACACGGCGCTGCGTTCGGCCGCGCGGCCGAAATGGCCTTCATCCGCCACGGCCACGATATAGGCGAGATCGCGCAAGTTCATTTCGGTCCCATACCATAGGGACAGCCTATCGATAGGATTGAATCAAACGATTTAACCGAAGATATCGTCCCTGCTATCAGGCGTGCTAAGGGCGCATTCCGCTTGGTCGAAACGTCGTTTTGAACCATTCGGGCGCACTGACCGACCCATGCGCCAGCCCGCGCATCCAGCCCCGACCCGATCAACCCTGTCGGGTCCGACAGACAGAGAGAGAAGAGACACCATGAACGACATGACAGTCAAGACGGGCGGCAAATGCCCGGTATTCCACGGCGGCGCGACCAACCGCTCTTCCACCTCGACCAAGGACTGGTGGCCCAACGGGCTGAACGTGGAAATCCTCCACCAGCACGGCGCGCGCGTCGATCCCATGAACCGCGACTTCGACTATCAGGAAGCCGTCAAGACGCTCGACTTCGACGCGCTCAAGGCCGACATCAACGCGCTGCTGACCGACTCCCAGGAGTGGTGGCCCGCCGACTGGGGCCACTATGGCGGCCTGTTCATCCGCATGAGCTGGCACGCCGCCGGCACCTACCGTACCCATGACGGGCGCGGCGGCGGCTCGACCGGGAACTTGCGCTTCGCCCCGCTCAACAGCTGGCCGGACAATGGCAATCTCGACAAGGCCCGCCGCCTGCTGTGGCCGATCAAGAAGAAATACGGCAATGCCCTGTCCTGGGCCGACCTGATGCTGCTGGCCGGCACGGTCGCCTATGAGAATATGGGTCTGGAGACGTTCGGTTTCGGTTTCGGCCGCGAGGACATCTGGGGGCCAGAAATCGACATCAACTGGGGCGAGGAGAAGGAATGGCTCGCGCCCTCTGAAGAACGCTACGCGAACCTCGAGGATGCCGACACTCTGGGACCGAACCTCGCCGCCGTTCACATGGGCCTGATCTATGTGAACCCCGAAGGCGTGAACGGCAATCCCGATCCGGCCCGCACGGCAAAGCACATCCGTGTCACCTTTGCCCGCATGGCGATGAATGACGAGGAAACAGCTGCGCTCACGGCCGGTGGCCACACGGTCGGCAAGGCGCACGGCAATGGCGATGCCGAGCTGCTGTCGGAGAGCCCCGAAGGCGGCGACCTCACCTTCCAGGGCTTTGGCTGGATGAACCCCAAGGCCGACGGCAAGGCGTCATCGCACATCACGTCGGGCATCGAGGGCGCGTGGACCACGGAGCCGACCAAGTTCGACATGGGCTATTTCAAGATGCTCTTCGGCCATGACTGGGAGCTCACGACGTCTCCTGCCGGCGCCAAGCAGTGGAAGCCCGTCAACATCGACGAAATCGACATGCCGATGGACCCGGACGGGTCCGGCACGCGCACCATGCCGCTGATGACGGATGCGGACATGGCGATGAAGGTCGATCCGATCTACAACGAGATCTGCCAGAAGTTCATGGCGGACGAGGCGTATTTCCGCGACTGCTTCGCGCGCGCCTGGTTCAAGCTGACCCACCGCGACATGGGCCCCAAGGTCAACTATCTCGGCCC
>JAHDEU010000161.1 GCA_020628635.1 Hellea sp.
TGCGGCGCGATGTGGATTAGAAGGCGGTGGCTGGATCTTGGGCGCCGAGTATGCGGACAACAAGCACGTCTCCGTCGTCATCGATACGAAAGTAGACCGAGTGCGAACGGTAGATCGCGCGCCGCAAACCTTCGCCATATTGCGGCGTTCGCTGAAATCGCTCGGGGTCACGAGCAGCAACTAAAAGCACTTCGACCAGACCCTCGCGGTAGCGTCTGGCCTGTATCAGGCCGAACCGATGCAGACCGAATTCGAAGATACGCTCATAATCGCGCGCGGCTCCGCGCGTGAGTTTAGGCTGCATCGCGTTTCATTCGCGCGAGAACCTCTGCTTCAATGTCCTCGAAGCTCCGCGGATCGAGACCCGACCGTTCACCCTCCTCGATGGCAGCCTTTATTTCGGCTTCCCGTGCCATATCGGCGCGAGTTTCACGAATGACATGATTGATGAATTCGGATCGACTAGAAAACTCGCCCGACGCCACCACTCTATCGACGTAAGCGAGATTGGGTTCGGTGAAGGAGATACTCATGCGGCTCATGGTGCGAATTTGCACCACATCCGCACCAGGGTCAAGCGGCGGCCGTCTCGCGCGCGAGCTCGAACTCGTCCCAGACCTGAGCCAACGCATCCATCAGCTCATCCATCATGGCGTCGGTGTGGAACGGGCTCGGCGTGAAGCGGAGGCGTTCCGTGCCGCGCGGGACGGTCGGGAAGTTGATGGGCTGGGCGTAGATGCCGAATTCCTCGATCAGCCGGTCGCTGATGGCCTGGCACTTGACCGGGTCGCCAACAATGAGCGGGACGATGTGGGTCTCCCCGTCGATGAAGGGATAGCCAGCGGCGCGGAAGCGGGCCTTGAGCGCATTGGCGCGTTCCTGATGCTGCTCGCGCAGCTCCGGACTGATCTTGAGGATCTTGACGGAGCGCAGGGCCCCGGCCGCCGTGGAGGGCGGCACGGAGGTCGTGAAGATGAAACCGGATGCCAGCGAACGGATCGCATCGACGATGACCCGGTCGGCCGCGATATAGCCGCCGATCATGCCGTAGGCCTTGGCCAGCGTGCCTTGGATTATGTCCACCCGGTCCATCAGCCCGCGCGCCTCGCAGACGCCGCCGCCCCGTGGGCCGTACATGCCGACCGCGTGGACCTCGTCGATATAGGTCAGCGCGTTGTAGCGGTCGGCGAGGTCGCAGAATGCCTCGATCGGGGCGATGTCGGCGTCCATGGAGTAAACGGACTCGAAAGCGATCAGCTTCGGCGCATCGAGCGGGACTGCCTTGAGCTTCTCCTCCAGGCTGGCGAGGTCGTTATGCTTGAAGATATGCTTGTGCGTGCGGGCATTGCGGATGCCGCTGATCATGCTCGCATGGTTCATCTCGTCCGAGAAGATGTGCAACCCCGGCAGAATCTTGCTTATGGTGGAGAGCGCGGCCTCGTTGGCAACGTAACCGGACGTGAACACCAGAGCGGCCTCCTTGTCGTGGAGGTCTGCCAGCTCGGCCTCCAGCTGCACGTGGTATCGCGTCGTGCCGGAAATATTGCGCGTGCCGCCCGAACCCGTACCGGCCGCGTCGACTGCGGACTTCACCGCCTCGACCACGCACTCGTTCTGGCCCATGCCGAGATAGTCGTTGGAGCACCACACCGTGATGTCCTGCTCGTCCAGTCCGTCCTTGAACCATGTCGCCTTGGGGAACGCGCCGCGCTTGCGGCGGATGTCGCGGAAGATGCGGTAGCGACCCTCGGAACGCACGGAGTCGACAGCGGACTCGAATTGGTCGCGGAACTTCAAACTCGGTGTGTCGGTCGGTGCGGTCACGGCTTGTCCGATTGCGTTGGGTGTCCCGCGCTATATATAGAAAGCCAACCCGATAATCTACCTGACTCCGTGCGGCAGTTTGGCGTGCTGGGCGCGTCACGCATTGCCAATAAGTGCATGAAACGAAACGCTTTATGAGCCAATTTCCCCAGTTGCGAATGCGTCGCAAACGTAGTGCCGCCTGGTCGCGGTCACTTGTGCGTGAAACCACTCTGTCCCCGAGCGATCTGGTGCTGACGACAATCATCACCGACTCGACCGCCAGCGACGGCCCGGTGGAGAGCTTGCCCGGCGTTTCGCGGCTCGGCCTGGACGCACTTGTCGAACAGGCCAGCGAGGCCGCAGCGCTCGGCATTCCGGCCATCGCCCTCTTCCCGCATATCGATCCGAAACTGAAGGATGCGGATGCGACGGAGGCTCTCAACCCGGACGGGCTCGTTCCGCAAGCCATCCGACGTCTGAAGCGAGACGTGCCGGAGGTCGGCGTCATCGTCGACGTCGCACTCGACCCGTTCACCGACCACGGCCATGATGGGGTGATGGACGGCGACGTCATCGAGAACGACCGCACGCTGGACCTGCTCGCGAAAGGCGCGGTCATCCTCGCCGATGCAGGCGCCGACATCGTCGCGCCAAGCGACATGATGGACGGCCGCATCGGCGCTGTCAGGGCCGCGCTGGACGAGGCGGGACACGACCGGACCATGATCCTTTCCTATGCCGCCAAATACGCGTCCAGCTTCTACGGCCCGTATCGCGACGCCATCGGCACCAGCTCGGCCTTGCGCGGGGACAAGCGCACCTACCAGATGGACCCGGCCAATACGGACGAAGCCATGCACGAAGTCGCGATGGACCTCGCGGAAGGCGCGGACATGGTCATGATAAAACCCGGCCTGCCCTATCTGGATATCTGCGCGCGGGTGAAGGCGGAGTTCGCTGTTCCGACATTCGCGTTCCAGGTGAGCGGGGAATACGCCATGATGCAGGCCGCCAGCGCCAATGGCTGGGTCGATGGCGACAGGATGCTGCTGGAAACACTGACGGCCTTCCGGCGCGCGGGATGCGACGCGGTGCTGACCTATGGCGCCATCCGTGCGGCGAAACTGCTCCGAGGCTAGAGCGCGATGGGCGCGGGTTTGTAATCGGACGGCTTCACCCCGTACCACCCCTTGAACGCCCGCGTGAACGCACTCTGGTCGTTATAGCCCAGCAGGTGCGCGATATCGGTCAGCGAGCGGCCATCGCGCATATAGGTGTCGCAGAGCTGCTTGCGGACCGACTCCAATATGGAGCGGTAGTTCAGGTTCTCCTCCGACAGGCTCCGCCGCAACGTCCGCTCCGCCAGCCCCATATCGCGCGAGATGCGGCCAAAGCTGACGTTCTGGTCCTGCAGGCCATGCAGAATGTGCCCTGCCACCCGTTCGCGCAGGCCGGACTTCTGCTGCGCGCGCGACATTATGACGTCTAGGCGCTGCCGGACCTGGGCAAGCTTTTCCGGATTGCTCGTGGGAAGCGGCTTGTCGACCGTCGCCGGGTTGAACCGGAGCGCGTTGCGCGGCTGGGAAAAGCGGATGCGCGGACCGAAAACCGTCTCATAGCCTGTCAGCGAGTCCGGCGCGGGATGGCGGAAATCGATGCGGTCGACACCACGCTCATATCCCCAGGACAGCCAGTTCGTCGTGGTGGCATAACCGGCCAGCACCAACTCGGTGACGTGCCGGTGCGCAACATCGTCGTCGAAGACCGGATCCCAGAACATGTAGGTGCCGCCATCGTTGCGCTCGAATGTCTGCACGCCCATGGTTTCCGCGAGCGGCTGGTACATGGCGTTGATCTGTGCGGCTTCGGCCAAGGTGCCGCACAGCGCGAGGATCGAACCCGTCTCGGTGAAAGTGTGGACGCGGAAGCGGTAGCCGACCTCCAAACCGATATTCGGCATGTCGAGCGCGACTACGGACCAGTCGAATATGTCCCTCAGAGCCTTGAGCGAAATGCGGCTTTTCGGATTGTACAGGACAGCGCTGTCAAGGCGACCGGCTTCGACGAGATCATCCCGCTCCAGTCCCATCCCCTCGAGGATGCGCAGCAGGCTGAGCAAATAGGTCGATGATATGAAGCCTCTGTCCAAAACGCCCTTTCCATGATTGGTTATGCCACTTCGCCGGTCTTATGACAAGCGAACCTCAGCCTGCCCCGTCCAACGCCTTGATGATGGCAGACGTGTCGAGCCGCCCATGGCCTTGCTGTTGCAATGCCTCGTAGTGGGCATCGGCACTGCGCGCTGTGGGCAATGCCACATCCATCGCGTCGGCCGCATCCAGTGCGATGCCGAGATCCTTGCGCATCCAGTCGAGGGCAAAGCCGAAGTCGAACTTGCGCTCCGCCATGGTCAGCAGGCGATTGTCCATCTGCCAGCTTTGCGCCGCGCCGCCGCCAATGGCTTGCAGCAATGTCGCCGCGTCCAGTCCGGCCGCTTCGGCGAATCGCAAGCCTTCGGCGAGGCCCAGCAGAGTGCCCGCAATGCAGATCTGGTTGACGCATTTGGCGGTCTGTCCCGCGCCGACACGCCCCAACCGCGTGATGGTCGCACCATAGCTCTGCATGACGGGTTCGGCGCGCTCGAACACGTCTTCCTCCCCGCCGCACATGATGGAAAGCGTGCCCGCTTCCGCACCGGATTGCCCGCCGGAGATCGGCGCGTCGATGAAATGCACGCCCAGCTTTGCGAGCTCGTCGGCGGCCGCGCGCGCGCAATCGGGTGACGCGGTCGTGTGGTCGATGACCGTCATGCCAGAGCGCAGGCCGTCTTTCATGGCCTCGATCACGGCCATGACGTCCTTGTCCTCGCCGACGCAGAGCATGACGACGTCCGCGCCCGCCACGGCCTGCTGCGGCGTGTCCGCCGCACCCTCGCCGTATTTGGCCTGCCAGCTTCGCGCGCGCGCAGAGGTGCGGTTCCAGACGCGGACCTCATGCCCGTTCGCGCGCAAGTGCCCTGCCATGGGAAAGCCCATGACGCCCAGTCCCAGAAACGCACATTTTGCCATCGCGTGGTCCTCGCAAGCGCGGTTTGATTTTGCTTTTCGCTTGAGTTCGCGCGCGCCTCAATGTCTTACCAAGGCGTGAAGACGGCGCAAGGTGCGGCGTGGCGGGAGGCGATGCGCGATGTGGGTTCTGCCCGAAATCTGGCAGATGTGGACGGTCTTCGCCATCGTGGGCGTCGGGGTCGTGCTCTACGTCACCGAGCGCTACTCCATCGAAGCCATCAGCGTCGGCCTGATTCTATCGTTGATGCTGTTCGGCAACCTGTTCGCGGGCGCGGATGCGGGGCTCGGCTCCACGGACATGCTGTCAGGCTTTGCGGCCCCTGCCCTCATCACCATCATGGCGCTGCTGGTCGTCGGTCAGGGCCTGTTCCAGACGGGCGCGCTGGAGCGGTTGATCGTTGCGACCAACCAGGCGCTGGACAAGCGGCCAAGGCGCACGCTGGGCGCGGTCTTCCTCTGCGCATTCGGCGTGTCGATGTTCATGAACAACACGCCCGTCGTCGTCATGTTCATCCCGGTCCTGACGGCCATGGCGGCGCGGCTGTCGTCCAGCGCATCGCGCTTCATGATGCCGCTGTCCTTCATCTGCATCCTGGCCGGCATGACGACGCTGATCGGCAGTTCGACCAACCTGCTCGTCAACGATGTCCTGACCCGTACGACCGGCATGTCGCTGTCCTTCTTCACCCAGTTCGGCCCCGGCATCACCCTCGCCCTGATCGGGTCCGCCTTCATCATTCTCGCCAGCCCCATATTGCTGCCGGAGCGCGAAGACGCGAGCCAGCAAACTGCGTCAGGCCAT
>JAHDEU010000162.1 GCA_020628635.1 Hellea sp.
GCACGGTGAGCCAGGCTGATGGCTCCTGCATGCAGCGCGAAGTGCGCTACGCACCGGCTCCAGCTCCGGTCTATACGCCAACCCCGGCTCCGACCTATTCGCCCGCGCCAGCGCCCATGCGCGAGGCAGCGCCCTGCCCGGCCGGCACTACCATGCAATCCGACGGAACCTGTATGCAGTCCGGCGCCCGCTACATGCCGCCCACGCCGAGCTATCAGCTGCCGGACACGATCAGCATGCCGCAGGCCGAATACTGCTATCCCGACAGCGACAAGCGCTATGATGCCATGGGCCGCGAAATCGCGGGCAGCGCAAGCCTGGCGGGCGGCGTGTCCGGGCAAGCGGTGCATGCGGATGGCGATCACCACCACGGCAAGCGTCATGCGGTCGGACACCGTCACGCGGAACACCACGACAATCACAGCCATGGCAACCATCCGCACTCCAGCCATCATATCATGCAGAGCGGCAAGGCCCACGGCCACGACATGCATCACGGTGCGCAAGCAGGACATTGCGCGGATTAGGGAGCGCACCGACCAGCCCATGAACAACGAATAGGCGGTCCCACATCCGCCTTGGCCAGAGCCGTCCGGGAGCGATCCCGGGCGGCTCATTCATGTTCGCAAGACCGACGAAGATGCGCGCACATCGCTGCGCTTTTGCAACCTTCCCCAACTTCTGGCATAGTTAGGGTATCGTTAACGCGGAACGTCAGGGACGGGCGTCTGCCAGCCAAGGACCATCTCCATGATGAAACGCCTCTCCCTCAAGCTCGTCGCGCCCATCGTCGCGACCCTCGCCACGGTAAGCTTCGCCGCCCAGGCCAGCGCGCAGGACTACTACCAGCCCTATTACGGCAACCAGTATCAGAGCAGTTCCAACAACCAGCTCGCGGGCGGCCTCGTCGGCGCGGGCGTGGGCGCGGTGCTGGGTTCGCAACTCGCGGGCAGCGGCGCGCGCACGGAAGGCTCCGTGCTCGGCGCGGTCGTGGGCGGCGTTGCGGGCGCGGCGCTCGCGGGCGATGGCCGCAGCAATCGCGGCTACTACAACCAGCAATACTACAACCCGAACACCGGCTACTATGTGTCCGGCTATAATGGCGGCTACTACAACCAGGGCTACAGCCAGCCCTACTACCGCCAAGGCTATTACAATCAGGGTTACTACAACCAGGGCTATGCGCGGCCATACTACTCGGGCTATTCCCGGCCCTACTACTCCGGCTATTCGCGGCCCTATTACAGCCGCCCGCGCTCCGGCCTGAGCATTTCGATCAACACCGGAAACGGCTATTACCGCCGCCCGCGCGGCTATTATTACGACGACTATTACCGCCCGCACCGCACCCGCCGCGTGCGCCGCCGGGGTCACTACCACCACTAGCGAATTCGAAGCCCGGCCCCAGCGCCGGGCTTCGTCGTTCAACGCCCCGGATAGCACTCCGCAAAGCGGTAGGGCTTGCCGGAGTGGGCGAGCACGATCTCGTCTTCCTGCATGACCACGCGGCCGTCGATGATGGTGTGCGTGGCCCAGCCCGTGACTTCCCGCCCGTCATAGGGTGTCCAGCCGGAGCGGTTGGCCTGGTCCGCATCCCGGATCACGCGCTTCGCCTTCAGGTCCACGATGGTCATGTCCGCATCATAGCCGACGGCCAGCCGGCCCTTGCCGACCAGGCCCCAGACCCGCTGCACGCCGTGGCTGGTCATGTCCACGAACCGCTCCAGCGTCAGCGCGCCCTTGTTCACCCAGTCGAGCATGAGCGGCACCATGGTCTGCACGCCCGGCATGCCGGAGGGGGACGCCGGATAGGGCCGCGATTTCTCCTCCAGCGTGTGCGGTGCGTGGTCAGTGCCCAGCACGTCGAACACGCCCTGGCGCACGCCTTCCCATAGCCCTTGCGCGTTCTCGTAGTCGCGGATCGGCGGGTTCTGCTGCACGCGGCCCTCCAGCCGCTCATAGGCTTCGGGGCCGTAGATTGAGAGATGGTTGGGCAGGATTTCGCAGGTCACGAGGTCCTTGTTGGCGGCGAGGATCGGCACTTCCTCGGCCGTCGAGATGTGCAGCACATGGATGCGCTTGCGGGCTTCGCGCGCCATGCGGATCAGGCGCTTTGTGCTGATCACCGCACTCTGCACATCGCGCACATCGGTGTGGCTGGTCCAGTCGCCCTCGCGCGCGAGATGGCGGCGCGACGCCATGCGGTCCTCGTCCTCGGAGTGGAAGCTCGCCCGGCGGTTGATCGAATTCAGCACGCGCCGCAGCCCGTCATCGTCGGCGATCAGGAGGTCGCCCGTCGAGGCGCCCATAAACACCTTCACCCCGCAGCAGCCGGGCAGCACTTCCAGTTCGCCCAGATGGTCGGCATTGGCGTGGGTGCCGCCGACATAGAAGGCGTGGTTGCAGTGCATGCCCGCATGGTCGGGCCCGCGCCCGGCCGCGCGGTCCAGCTTGTCCTGCAGCATGGAGGCGGTCGAGGTCGTCGGGTTGGTATTGGGCATTTCGAACACGCCCGTCACCCCGCCCAGAACCGCGCCGCGCGAGCCGGTCTCGAGGTTTTCCTTGTAGGTCGGGCCGGGTTCGCGGAAATGGACCTGGCTGTCGATCACACCCGGCAGCACATGCAGTCCGGTCGCGTCCACGACTTCGCCCGCGCTGGCTTGGCCCAGATCGCCGATGGCGGCGATGATGCCGTCGCGCACGCCGACATCCGCGCGTCCCGTGCCCGACTGGTTCACCACTGTTCCACCCCGGATGATGAGGTCGAAAGTCTGGTTGCGGTCGGTCAGTCGAGATTGTGTCATGGGCGCGGGCTTAGGGCGCTTGGCTCGGCGCTTGCAACCCCTGTCGCATGTCTGGACCCCACTACCCGCCCCACGCCGCACCCCTGTCGCCCGAAGCCGTGGCGCGCGACTATCTCAGCCTCCATGCGTGGCTGTGCGACACGGTGCTGGCGGTAGCGATCACGCTGAGCATGGCGCTGTTCGCGCTGATGGCGCTGGAGAGCGGGCCGGGCCTCCCGGTGGGACTGTCCGACGCACTCGCCCTGATCGGCGGCTGCCTGGCCGTGGGGGCGTGCGCGCATCGCGGCATGGACATCGCCGCCTTCCGCGCCGCCCATGACGCCCTGATGGAGCACTATCCCGACGGCTACCGAAAGCGCCTGATGAGCCTGACGCAGCCGCCGCGCAGCCTGTCCGATGTCGGCGCGACGCTGCACTGGATCGAAATGGAGCTGGGGCTGCTCTCGCCCCGGCGGTAGGCAAGTCGCGCATCGCGCGATAGGCTAGGCCCATGCCCCCTCCTCCCACCTGGACACGCTGGCTCGAAATCCAGGCGCTCTACCCGGTGCGCGTGACGCGTCGCATTTCGCTGGCTAACAGCATGGGGCTGAGCGGGCGGCTTTCGCCGAGCCGGCTGACGCGGCTGGTCGCGACCAAACCCGCGCAGGCGCTGCTGACGCGGCTCTCCGCAATGGAACCCGACGCCATCAAGTCCCTGCGCATACACGCCGCGCTGAACGAGGAGCAGGCGCGCGCGGCCTTCCGCACGACCATGGTCGCCAATGTGTCCGCGCCGCTGATCGGGCTGGCGGTCATCAACCAGTCCTTTCCGGGATGGCTGAGCAATTGGGTGAACCAGCCGGGCGATGCGGGGACCGCCGCGACCAATGCAGTCGCGGTCTTCATCGTCATCGGCATTCTTACCATCGCGCTCATCACCTTCTTCGCTCTGTCGGCAGCCAACCACGCGCGTGATCTGCGCCACCTCATCGATATCGGCGCGGCCGCGCGCGGCGTGTATTTCGGCGCCGAAGACGCAGACGGCACGGTCGAGGTCATCGATCTGGAGCAATAGATGCGCGCTTTTGCGCAAGGCGCGCGGCCCGCTTCGCCCGTATGAAGCGGCATGAGCGCGTATTTCCTCACGCCCGAACGTCTGGCCGACCGCTGGCTGTCCTTGCGCTGCTGGCTGCTGCGCACCGTTCTGCCCGCCGCCGTCGCGCTGCTGGTCGTGCTGGTCATCCTGCGCAGCACGGGCGCGCCGCAGCGGACGCTCGACCACACCGCGACCATGGTCGGCTTTGCCGCGCTCTACTTCACCCTGTTCCGCGGCGGGCACATCATGATGCTGCGCAGCCTGCATCTGGAGATGATGCGCAAGCATGAGGACGCCTACCGCGCCCGCCTGCGAGAGCTGTCGTCCGACGCGCTCCGCCGCAGCAATGTGGGCTTCACGCTGGCCCGGATGAAGCGCGACATCGTGCTGGAAGCCCGGCGCAAACCGGACTTGGGTCACAGAAAGTAGTCGGGGCCACAAGCGCTAGTCCATGATCTCGTAGAGCACGATGCGGTGGCCGTCCGGGTCGGTGAAGGCGACTTCGGTGAAGGTGAACTCCGAGCCGCCCGCGACCTTCGCCTGCGTCATGTCGAGCCCGAGCGCGTGCAGCCGCTCGATCTTGGCGTCGAGCCCCGTCACGCCGATGACGTGACCCGTGCGAAACGGCGCGCGGCTCACCGCCTGCATGTCCATGCCGGAGACTTCCGTCAGACCAAAGGTCCGCAGCTCTCCCGGCTCGCCCAGATAGGTGTAGCGCATGGTCGCGCCGGGCGCGATGTTGAAGACCGGATAGCTGTAGCTGTCCGCCCCGCTCGTGCTGATCTGGCCCGCCTCGAACCCGAGAATGTCGCGGTAGATTTCCAGCGAGCGGTCGAGATCAGAGACCAAGAGGTTGGGCCGCTTGTAGTGCGGGTATTCGATGTCCGGCGTCGCGGCGCAGGCGGAGAGCAGGAGGGCGAGAGGGAGGAGCAAGCGTGTCATGCCCCTGCCCTAGCACGCCCGCCCCGCTTGCGCTTGCGCTAGGCCAAGGCTAGGGCGGGCGCATGTTGGACCTTCGAATTATCACCGCCATACGCGCCCGCTGACTTTAGCGGCCCGTATCGGCTGTTCGACCCTTTCCGACTCACACACCCAAAGACGCACCCATGACCGATTCCCAACGCGACTACCGCGACACGCTCTTCCTGCCGAAGACCGATTTCCCCATGCGCGCCGGCCTGCCCAAGGCGGAGCCGAAATGGCTCGACATGTGGAACGAGCGCAAGCTCTACCAGACGCTTCGCGAGCAATCGAAAGGCCGCGAACAATACTGCCTCCATGACGGCCCGCCCTACGCCAATGGCCACATCCACATGGGCACGGCGCTGAACAAGATCCACAAGGACATCATCAACCGCAGCCACCAGATGCTGGGTTACGACGCCAACTACGTCCCCGGCTGGGACTGCCACGGCCTGCCGATCGAGTGGAAGGTGGAGGAGGAATACCGCGCCAAGGGCAAGTCCAAGGACGACGTGAAGCCCTCCGAGTTCCGCGCCCGCTGCCGCGAATACGCGCAGGAATGGCTCGACGTGCAGCGCGAGGAATTCTGCCGCCTCGGCGTCATCGGCGACTGGGAGAACCCCTATGTCACCATGCGCCCGGAGAGCGAGGCCGACATCTGCGAGGAGCTTCTCAAGATCGCCATGACCGGTCAGCTCTATCGCGGCTCCAAGCCGATCATGTGGAGCCCGGTGGAACAGACCGCGCTCGCCGAAGCGGAGGTGGAGTACAAGGACAAGAAGGGCACGCAGATTTATGTGCGGTTTCCTGT
>JAHDEU010000163.1 GCA_020628635.1 Hellea sp.
CCCGTCGGAGCACCTGCTAAGGGCTGCGGCGCGTAGCCTTGTCCCTGCGGTGCGTAGCCCTGCGGCTGGCCATAGCCGGGCTGCGGGCGGGCGCCGGGCGGGGTGCGCAGGGCGGGGCCCACGACATGCGGGGCGGCCGCCTGGCGCGCGGATGGCGGTGTGGCGGCGGAGGGCTGCACGCTCGCACCGATGCGGGCAAGCAGGTCGCGCTGTTCCGTCGTCATCTCTGCTGGACGGGCCATCGGCGCTTGTGGGGGCTGTCCGGCTTGGCGGCTGCGCGCGGCCGCGCGGGCGGCGTCCGATGCACTCGTGAATGTCTGCCCGTTCTGTTCCTGGGTCACCATGCGCGCGCCAAAGGCGGGCGCGGGGGCAGGGGCCTGCTGTGCGGATGGCTGCGCCGTCCGCACCGCGCCCTGGCGCGGCATGCGGCGGGGCTGCTGGGCTTGGCGAGGCGGCTGGGCCTGGCGGGGCGGCGTCGCGCCGCGCATGGCCTGTTGCGGCGGGCTCGCCTGTGATTGGGTGGGCCGCGCCTGGTGGGCGGGTACGGGATCGCGTGGCAGCATCTGATCGCCGCGCGACTGGCCCGCAATGCGTTGCTGGCGCTGGGCTTCGTCCGTCTTGCCCTGTAGCTGCAGGACGAGGGCGAGGTTCTGGCGCACGCCCGCGCTCGCGCCCGGTGTCGCGACGGCGCGCCGGAGCCATTGCTCCGCCGTCGCCGGATCCCCGGACAGCGCATGTGACAGGCCGACATTGGCGAGCACGTTCGGATCGTTGGGCGTGATCGACAGCGCGCGCGAGTAGTGCCGGCGCGCACCCTGATAGTCTTCCATCTGGTCCAGCGCCGCGCCCTTGAGCGACCACAGCCGCGCATATTGGGGCGCAAGGCGCAGGCCCTGGTCAAGCGGCGCAACCGCGTCCATCGCGCGCTGGTCGGCGATCAGCGCGGCGGCGTATTCCGCCAGCAGATAGGGGTCGCGCGGGTGGATGGCGCGGGTCGTCTGGGTGATCTCCACGGCGCGGGCCGGATTGCCCAGCTTGCGCACGGCGGCCGCCAGCTTCAGAGCAGACTCCAGATCGGACGGGTTGAGATCGTATTCATTGCTCCAGAAAGCGGCTTGGGCAAAGAGCGGCTGCGTCTCGATGTTGTCGCGCATGGTGCGCGAGGCCGGCATGTATTGATCGACCAGCCCCTCTTGCTGGATGCTCTCTTCCTGCTCCGTCATGCCGGGCGCAACCGCGCAGGCCGAAAGCATCAGCAGGGCAGGGAGTGCAAGAATGCGCAAAGTCATGGTGGGCCTCTTCCGGCCGGCCCGCGAGCCTGAGCCAATGATTGCGCGGACGGAATTATTGAGTCACACCCGCATCGTTAATAAACGTAAAGAGGCGGGGTTAACGACCTCTTACGAAAGCGGAAGACGCGAGCACCCATGAGCCATTCCACCACCTTGATCCGTCCGTCCGAACGCGACGGAACCGGCGCTGCCATTGCGGTCCACGTCCTGCGGCCCGACGCCGTGCAAGGTGCGCTGCAGAGCCTCAGCGACCTGCAGTCCGGCTATGCCGAGGCGCGCGGCTTTGCGGGCGAGGCGGGGCAGACGGTCGTGTTGCCCGGCGAGGACGGCGCCGTCGCCGCCGTGCTGCTGGGCGCAGGTGCGAAGGACAGCGATCTGGAGCGCGAAATGCGGGTTGGACAGTTGCCGGGCGGCCTGCCCGCGGGGGAATACACGCTCGCCAGCCTGCCTGACGACTTCTCCGCGCGACTTGCAACCATCGCCTGGGGCATGGGGAGCTACCGCTTCACGCGCTATCTCAAGGATGCGCGCGAGCCCGCGCTGCTGGTGGTGGGCGAAGAGGTCGACGTTGTCGGCGCGCGGGCGGCCGTCGCGGCGACCGCGCTGGGCCGCGACCTCATCAACACGCCCGCCGGCGATATGGGGCCGGTCGCGCTGGCAAAGGCAGCCCGCGATCTGGCGCAGGAACACGGCGCGGAATACAGCGCCGTGGTCGGTGAGGAATTGCTGGAGCAGAACTACCCCATGATCCACGCCGTGGGCCGCGCCGCGCATGAGGCACCGCGGCTGGTCGAGCTGGAGTGGGGCGACCCCGACCATCCGCGCCTCGCCGTCATCGGCAAGGGCATCACGTTCGACACGGGCGGGGTGAACATGAAGGGCGCGTCGGGCGCGCGGCTGATGAAAAAGGACATGGGCGGCGCAGCCCACGCGCTGGCGCTGTCGCACATGATCATGGCCGCCAAGCTGCCCATCCGGCTGCACTGCCTGCTGGCGATTGCGGAAAACGCCGTCTCGGCCAATGCCTACCGCCCCGGCGACATACTGGACTCCCGCACCGGGCTGACGGTGGAGATCGACAACACGGACGCGGAGGGGCGCCTCGTGCTGGGCGACGCGCTGTGCAAGGCGAGCGAGTCCAAGCCCGCCTTGATGATCGACTTTGCCACGCTGACGGGCGCGGCACGGGTCGCGCTTGGCCCGCAGCTGCCACCATTCTTCACCAATCGCGACGCGCTGCACGAGCCTGTGTCCGAGCACTGCATGAAAGAGCTCGACCCGGTCTGGCCCATGCCACTCTGGCAGCCCTACCACGCCATGCTGCGCAGCCCGATCGCCGACATGAAGAATGCGGGCGGGCGCTTTGCCGGTGCCGTCACCGCAGCGCTGTTCCTGGAGCGGTTCGTGGCCGACACGCCCTGGATGCATTTCGACGTCTATGGCTGGAACCCGTCCGCGCGCGCTGGCCATCCCAAGGGCGCGGATGTCTATGCCGTGCGCGGCCTGTTCAGCTGGCTGGCGGCGGGAGGCTTGAACACGCGGCTGGAGCGCTGAAAGCTCCAGATTTTCCGCTCTCGCGCGCACATTGCCTCTTGCAGGACTCCTTGCGGAGTCGGCGCGGATTCACCCGATCTTAAAAAGTTGTCAGGCTTTTGAATCACTTGGTTGATTCGGACCATATCAAGCCCGGAACGTTCTTGACCCCGGAATCACCGCTATGCGAGTCCTCGCATATTCCAGTGATTCACGAGAGGCGGAACGGGCATGGCGGCAGAGAACAACAGCGCCCGACAGCCCGCACCAACGTCCTCCGAGGTCGCGCGGCGCCAGGCCACTCGCGCGCCGGAGCCTTCCGCTTTTGTCGTTCCTGAAAGCCGCGAACCCGTCCAGCGCAATGCGGCGTCCCGCCCCGCCATGCGCGCCTCGCGCCTGTCCTCGACCGACACGCTGGCACTGTGGAAGGATGTGACGGTCGCTTCCGTCGCGGGCGACATGCCCGACCTGTCCGCGCGCCAGATGGCGGTGCTGCTGTGTGTCTATCTAGAAGTCGGTCCGCACACGGTGCGCTCGCTCGCAGCCAAGCTCAACGTGACCAAGGCGGTGATCAGCCGCGCCATCGACCGGCTGAAAAGCTATGGCTATGTCGTCAGGGCCGACGATCCGCGCGACCGCCGCTCCATCGTGCTGCGCCGCACGCCGGATGGCATCAACTTCCTGCGCAAATTCGGCGACATCATCCTCGACGAGCTGCCGGAGTCGATGCGGCGCTAAGGCGCGCGCGTGGCGCGTGATGCGCGCACATCTCTCGCGCCCGGCACGGGCCCCAGGCTCGCGCGCCTGCGCCTGTCACTGCCCAGCGCACCCCTGACAAACAAACCCTCGCGCAGCGCATCGCTGCAGACCGAATTGCTGCACGGTCAGCTCTTTGAGGTTCACGCGACCAAGGGCCGCTTCGCCTATGGCCGGGCGCTGGCTCTGCGCGGGCGCGGCACGGACTATGTGGGCTGGGTGCCGAGCCGCGGATTGGCTGAGAGCACGGCCAAGCCGACCCATTCTGTCACCGCGCTCTCCGCGCCCGTCTTTTCCCGCGCGCAGCTGAAGTCGCGCATCGTCATGCACCTGTCCATGGGCGCCCGCGTTGCGGTGGTGGCGGAAGAGGACGGCTACTACCAGATCGGGGCAGGGGCGTGGGTCAGCGACCGCCACCTGGCTCCGCTATCCGTGCGCGAAACAAGCCCCGTCGCCGTCGCCCGCCGCTTCATCGGCCAACCCTATGTCTGGGGCGGGACGGGCGCGCGGGGACTGGACTGCTCTGGCCTGATCCAGCGGGTTATGGACGCTTGCGGCCTGCCGTGTCCGAGGGATGCCGATCAGCAGGAGCGCGCTCTGGGAACCGACGTGCCGATTGCGCAGATCACCGCGCGTCGGGGTCAGCCCTGCGACCTGCTCTTCTGGGCCGGGCATGTCGGGATGCTCACCACGCGCTCACGGCTTATCCACGCCAATGCGTGGCATATGGGCGTGGTGGAGGAGCCGCTAATGGGCGCGCTGAAGCGGATAGGGGGCAGCGGAACCCCGCTGCGCCGCGTCAAGAGGCTGGACTAGCGCCTATTGCTCGTCGTCAGCGGCTTCGAACGGCTCGGGCTGATCAATGTCTTCGGTTTCGCCCAGCGGCTCGACCTGCTCCAGATCGCGCATCGTGTCCTCGTCGCCGTCAATGGCTTCGCCTTCGGTCGGCACACCAATCTGCAGACCGCCCTCGGGCTCGACCGTGGCGTTTTCGGCTTCCTGCGTCAGCGGCACGGCGGCAGCTTCCGGGCGCGGCACGGGGTTGGCGGCGGCGATGCGCAGATACTCGATCACGGCGGCGCGGTCCTCGGGCTTCTTCAGGCCGACGAAGTTCATCTTGGTGCCGGGCATGTAGGTGCTGGGCTTCTCCAGGAAGCCGTCCAGCTCCTCATAGCCCCATTCATAGCCCGCGCTCGCCATGGCGGAGCTGTAGCCGAAACCGGCCGCTTCGCCCGACTTGCGCTTCACGACGGAGTAAAGGTTCGGGCCCGTGCCATGCGGTGCGCCCGCTTCGATGTTGTGGCAGGACTTGCATTTCTTGAAGACCTTGGCGCCGCGTTCCGCATCCATCGCGCTGACCCAGGACAGCTGCGGGAAGGGGAGATCCTCGCCTCCTTCATCGACAACGACCTCAAGCGGTCCGACCGAATAGGCCGGCACATCCGGAATGTCGTGGTGCATCAGGAATTCGGGGATCGTGCGGATCGCCATGAAGACCAGCGCCGCGCCCAGCACGGCGGCCATGATCTTGTTTGTACCAAGTGGATCCATCAGGATGACACCTTCTTCTTTTCGGTCCCGGCGGCGGCGGATTCCCGCTCGCGGCCTCTTTGCGCGCTCTCTACCAATATGGAACGCCGCTGCAACGGGAAAACCCCTTGCGGCGCAGCGTCGCGGGCGGGCAAGACAGTCCGATGACCGCACGCATTGTCTATCAGGGCGAACCCGGAGCCTTCTCCGATCTCGCCTGCCAGGAACACTTCCCGGACCATGAGAGCTGGGCCTGCGCGAGCTTCGCGCAAGCGTTCGAGCGCGTGCGCGAGGGCGCGGCCGAAATCGCGATGATCCCGGTGGAGAACACGGTCGCGGGCCGGGTGTCCGACATCTACCACCTGCTGCCGTCGGGCGGGCTGTTCATCACGGCGGAACGATACCAACCGATCCATCACCAGCTGCTCGGCCTGCCGGGCGCAAAACTGTCCGGCATCCGCGTCGCGCGCTCGCACCCCATGGCGCTGGGACAGGTGCGCGAAAGCCTCGCGCGGCTC
>JAHDEU010000164.1 GCA_020628635.1 Hellea sp.
CCCGGCCATCGACGCACCGACGCCAGCAACCGGACCGCGATGCGAATGGGCCCCGGGTCACGCCCGGGGACGATATGCGGGGAAAGAGCGGCAACATGCCGGGGCGGCGATGCGACGGTGCAGACCACCCGCCCCACACCTCCTCCTCATCCCGGGCTCGACCCGGGATCCATCACCCGGTGCCGCAGCCCGCACCGCATGGTGACAGACCCCGGGTCAGGCCCGGGGTGAGGGAACTTAAAAGGCGAGCGGCTCTCGGGCCGCAGCAAACCATTCGATTACCTTCTACCCTTCACGCCGCGTCAGAAACGCCAGCCTTTCGAACAGATGCACATCCTGCTCGTTCTTCAGCAGCGCGCCGTGCAGCGGCGGGATCATCTTGGTCTTGTCGGTCTCGCGCAGCGTTTCCGGGTCGATGTCCTCGACCAGCAGGAGTTTCAGCCAGTCGAGCAGCTCGCTCGTGCTCGGCTTCTTCTTCAGTCCCGGCATGGCGCGGACTTCGAAGAAACGTTTCAGGGCGGCCGACAGCAGGCGAGGCTTCAGGTCCGGGTAATGGACCTCGACGATGTCGGCCATGGTCTGCTCGTCCGGGAACTGGATGTAGTGGAAGAAGCAACGGCGCAGGAAGGCGTCGGGCAGGTCCTTCTCGTTGTTGGAGGTGATGATGATGATCGGGCGCTGCTTGGCCGTGACGGTCTCTCCCGTCTCGTAGACGTGGAAGCTCATCTTATCGAGCTCGTGCAGGAGGTCGTTGGGAAATTCGATGTCGGCCTTGTCGATCTCGTCGATCAGCAGGATCGGGCGCTGTTCCGATGCGAACGCGTCCCAGACCTTGCCGCGCTTTATGTAGTTCGAAATGTCGTGGACGCGGTCATCGCCCAGCTGGCTGTCGCGCAGCCGCGCCACGGCGTCGTATTCATAGAGACCCTGTTGCGCTTTTGTGGTCGATTTGATGTTCCATTCCAGCAGCGGCGCGCCGAGCCCCTTGGCGATCTCGTGGGCCAGCACGGTCTTGCCCGTGCCGGGTTCGCCCTTGATCAGCAGGGGGCGCTCCAGCGTGATGGCGGCGTTGACGGCCATCATCAGGTCCTTGGTCGCGACGTAATTGTCTGTGCCTTCGAAGCGCATGTGATTCTCTTTGCTGGTGGGCTGGAATGTCGGTCGGTATTCTCGTCAGACCCGGGGAGACCACCGAAGTTAAAGCAATGCAAGGGTCAGCTGCGCTTTATCAACTATGCGCAGCGTTCGGCGCTTGTCCGACTCGTCCGGCATAAATAAGGAGCGCGCGTCAGGCAGGGGAGCCGGGCAGGATGCGAGGAAGAGACGAGAACGTCCGCTTCGCGCCGATGTGGAAAACAGGTTTCGGGGAAGAGCCATGAGCAAGACCAACAAAGAGATCGTCGTTCCGGCGAACTACACGCCCACAGACGACGAACCCTTCATGAGCCCGCTGATGACGGAGTATTTCCGCCTGAAACTGGTGAACTGGAAAGCCGAGATCTCGCGCGAGATGCGCGGCACGGTGGAATTCCTGCAGGGCGAGCGGGTCAGCCATCCGGATCCGACCGATGTCGCGACCTACAATGCCAACCGCCAGCTGGAGCTGCGCACCAAGGACCGTCTGCGCAAGCTGGTGCGCAAGATCGAGGGCGCGCTCGCCCGGATCGAGGACGGCACTTACGGCTATTGCGAGGAAACGGGCGATCCGATCCGCACGGCCCGGCTCTGCGCGCGTCCCATCGCGACGCTGTCCATCGAGGCGCAGGAGATGAAGGAGCGCGGCGAGCGCCAGCGCGCGGGTTAGCGGCTGTTTCGGCTTCGCTGATCGAAGACCCCTCCCGGCCGGAGGGGTTTTTTCTTGCGCGCGAGGGCGGTTTGGTCGTGCGGGCTGTCTTTCGGGTTCACAAAGATTCGGAGCGTTACCAGCCATTAACTCTTTCAGGCGATGAGGGGCCTTAACCAACTCTTGACCATAACGGACGCTCTCATGGCCATCACTTTCGAAATGCCCAAAACAGTCGAATTGAAGCCACGCATCGTCGTCATCGGTGTCGGCGGGGCCGGCGGCAATGCGGTCAACAACATGATCGAGGCGGGTCTGGACGGTGTCGAATTCGTCGTCGCCAATACGGACGCGCAGGCGCTCGCCCTGTCCAAGGCGGATCGGCGCGTGCAGATGGGCTCGGCCGTCACGCAAGGTCTCGGTGCTGGCATGCAGCCGGAAGTCGGCGAGCAGTCGGCCGAGGAGAATCTCGACGAGATCATGAGCCATCTCGAAGGCGCGCACATGCTCTTCGTTGCGGCCGGCATGGGCGGCGGCACGGGCACGGGCGCAGCCCCGGTGATCGCCCGCGCGGCCCGCGACCGCGGCATCCTGACCGTCGGCATCGTCACCAAGCCCTTCATGTTCGAGGGCAACAAGCGCATGAAACTGGCCGAGCAGGGGATCGACAACCTCTACGCCTCGGTCGACACCATGATCACCATTCCGAACCAGAACCTGTTCCGCGTCGCGACCGAGCGCACGACCATGGCGGACGCCTTCCAGCTCGCCGACGAAGTGCTTTATGCCGGCGTGCGCGGCGTGACCGACCTGATGGTCGTGCCGGGCATGATCAATCTCGACTTCAACGATGTCCGCACCGTGATGAACGAGATGGGCAAGGCCATGATGGGCACGGGCGAGGCGACCGGCGACAACCGCGCCGTGGAAGCCGCCCAGAAAGCCATCAACAACCCGCTGCTGGACGACGTCTCGCTCAAGGGCGCCAAGGGCGTGCTGATCAACATCACCGGCGGCACGGACCTGACGCTCTACGAAGTGGACGAAGCAGCCCAGATGATCCGCAACGAGGTCGATGACGACGCCAACATCATCGTCGGTTCCGCCGAAGACGCCGCGCTTGACGGCGTCGTCCGCGTGTCCGTCGTCGCCACAGGCGTCGATGCCGACCTGCGTTCTGGCACGGCCAGCCGTTTCGCGCCCGCGCGCAAGCCGGAGCCTGCGCCCGCGCCGGAGCCGGCTCCCGTTATCGAGCTCGGCGTCCATGAGCGCGCCGAGGCCGAAGCCCGCGCCGCCTATTCCGACTACGGCTTCGATGCCGAGGAAGAGGCCGAGCCGGTCGCAGTCCCGATGGCTGTCAACGCCGCCCCGCCTTACCCGCAGGCGGCTGCACCCTATCCGCCGCGCGTCCAGGGCGGCGCTGCCCAAGCGCCACATCAGGCTCCTGTCGCGCCCGTCGCGCCCGCGCCTTCCATGCTCAAGCCCGCGCCCGTGCCGGAAGCGCCGTCGCCCGCGCGCCGCGCCTTTGGCGGCATCTTCGGCCGAAAGCGCACCCGCATCGAAGCCCCGCGCCCCGCGGCCGCCCAGCCCGTCGTGTCCAACACGCCGCAGCAGGTCGGCGACCTGTTCGGCTCGACCGATGAGGACGAACTGGAGATCCCGAGCTTTCTGCGGATGCAGAACAGGTAGACGGTTCGTTCAATCAGAGCTCTGAAAGGTCGGGCTGGCGCCCGGCCTTTTTGTTTGGGCCCTCTCCGGCTTCGGTCGCGTCGATCCCGCGCCTTCGGCAACTCGCTCGGAGCAAAGCTCGAAATCCTCCGTAACACATCGTCACGGAGCGTGGCTTGCCGCTCGGCGTTCCTCACCTAGGTTGCATTCGAAGGAGCACCATGGCCAATGTCCGCCGACAATCCACGCTAGCGCGCCCTGCCAGTTGCGGCGGGATTTCGCTGCATGACGGGTCGGACACGCGGCTGACGCTGCGGCCCGCGCCGATCGGCACGGGGCTGGTCTTCCGCCGCACGGACGTCACCGACCGCGACAATCTTATCGCCGTGCGGCCCGAATCCGTTTCCGGCATCCGCAACTGCACGACCATCACCAATGCGGCGGGTGTAAGCGTTCAGACCATCGAGCATCTGCTGGCTGCCCTGAGCGCGGCGGGTATCGACAATCTCATCCTGGAACTCGACGGGCCGGAACTTCCCGCCCTGGACGGCTCGGCCGAGCCATTCCTGACCCTGATCGAGGAAGCCGGCGTGGAGCGCCAGGCCGCGCAGCGCCGTTATGTGCGTGTGCTGAAGACAGTCGAAGTCGTCTCCCGGCGCGGTCGGGACGCGGGTTGGGCGCGGATCGAGCCGTGCGCCCGGAATGCCGAGCGGCTGGAGCTCGACGTGACCATCGACTTCCCGGACGAGGCCATTGGCGAGCAGTCCATCCGCATCGCGCCGGATGTTCGCGCCTTTCGCGAGCGCCTCGCCTCTGCGCGCACCTTCGCACGCAAGCACGAAGTCGCCGCTCTGCAGGAGGCGGGCTTGTCCATGGGCGGGTCGTTCGACAATGCCGTGGTGGTGGACGGCGCCGAAGTGCTCAACCCCGGCGGTCTCAGGTTTGACGACGAGATGGTGCGCCACAAGGCGCTGGACCTGATGGGCGATCTCTATCTCGGCGGGCCGATCTTGGGGCGGGTCAGCACATACAAGTCTGGCCATGGCCTGAATCACGACCTGCTGACGGCATTGTTCGCACAGCGCGATGCGTGGGAATTCTGCGCGCTGCCCGGCGCGCGGGCGCTTGTCGCGATGATGGATATGCGCAAGCGGGCACCGCGCGGTTTGGCCGTGCCGGCCTAGAACCTGCGCGCTCACTGCGCCCTTAAGACATTCTCACTTTGACGCTGCGCCGCGCCACGTTAAGAGCGCGGCAACCAGCGGGCGGGTGAGTCCGAATGTCCGCGAAACGGGATTTCCATGCGCCGATCGACACGCTTCTGCTCCGCGAAAATCGCCCTGCCGCTTGCCGCCAGCCTGCTGCTGTCCGCCTGCTCCACGCTTGGCATTGGTGGCGACACCAAGGAGGAGCTCGCCTATGTCGAGCGCCCGGCGGAGCTCATCTACAACCAGGCGTTCGAGGAGATGGAAAGCCGCGACTGGAGCAATGCCAAGCTATTGTTCGAGGAGGTCGAGCGACAGCACCCGTTCTCAGAATGGGCCCGCCGCGCCCTGCTGATGAGCGCCTATGCATCGTACCGCTCGGCTGACTACGAGGACAGCATCGTTACCGCGCGCCGCTTCATCGACCTGCATCCGGGCTCTGATTCCGCGCCTTACGCCTATTACCTGATTGCGCTGAACTATTACGACCAGATCTATGATGTGGGCCGGGACCAGGAAACGACCGTCAATGCGGAGAACGCGCTGCAACAGGTCGTGCGCCGTTATCCCGACAGCGATTATGGCCGCGATGCGCGGCTGAAGCTGGAGCTGACCCATGACCACCTCGCGGGCAAGGAGATGAGCGTCGGGCGCTTCTACCTGCGCCAGAACCAGCCGCTGGCATCGATCATTCGCTTCAAGACGGTCGTGCGCGACTACGACACGACCAGCCAGGTCGAGGAGGCGCTGCACCGCTTGGTAGAAGCCTATGTCACGCTCGGCGTCATCGGCGAAGCGCGCAAGGTCGGCTCTGTCCTGGGATACAACTATCCGGACAGCGAATGGTATGCCGACAGCTACGCGCTGCTGCAGGAATACGGCGTGGACCTGGACGAAGAGATCGAAACCCGCGACCGCGGATACTTCGAACGTCTTC
>JAHDEU010000165.1 GCA_020628635.1 Hellea sp.
AAGCCCGGGCTGCCTCTCGCAACCCGGGCTCCTGCCCTCCCAGACATTTGCGCGCCTCTAGAACCCGGCGGAGATTCCGATGCCGGCCCAGAACAGGTCGCCCTGCGGGTCGCCGTTGAGGATCTTGGAGTAGTTGAGCGTGTCCTCGGAGTTCAGCGTGTAGTTCACGCCCGCATAGACCGACACGTCGTCGGTGAAGCCGTGACTCACGGCAGCCGAGGCCTGGCCCCATTCATAGGAGAAGCCGTCGCCGTCCACGAGGCCGACGGTCAGGCCCAGATCGAGGCCCTGCTTTTCGCCGATGCCGACGCTGTGGCCGATCGCGCCCTCCAGCGTGAAAGCTTCCAGCGTGAGGTCGTAATAGGCGGCGACCGACGGTGCGAGCGCGACGTCGTTGAAGCCCACGGCGGCGGACACTTCATAGGTGCCGGCCGCGCCGTCCTCGGTCTCGAACAGCGAACCGCCTTGGGGATAGTGGTAGTAGGTGATGCCCAGATCCAGCGAGAGCGGACCGTCCAGCGGCACGCTGTAGCCCGCATAGAGGTCGAGTTCGTCGCCGGCGAGGATGGATGTGTTGCCCAAGCCCGTGGAGGCCCATGCGCCGGCCGTGAAGTTGCCGATGCTGACTTCGGCATAGGGCTGGACCGCGGTGTCGGCGAGCGACACGCCGCGGAAGACATAGTCGGAGACGAGGTCGACACCGGTCGAAACCGAGACGTCCTGCGCGGACGCCGCGCTGGCGAGGCCGGTGCTGCCTGCGATGATGGTGGCGGCGAGTAGCGCGCGGCGGATGGTGTTCGACATGTTAGCGTTCCCTGCAATGCGCGCCCCCAGTGGGCGCTTTGTCTGACCGCGGGCTAGGCGGGCGAGCGGGCTTGTGGGAGTCCACCGCACATGATTGGCAGGGACTGACGCACCGCGCACCCGATTTGTGCGCTGCCGCCCCGGATTTGTCAGCCAATATCGCGCCGGGCAGGATTTTGCGCGGGGTCCGGGATTGAGGGTCGGGTGTGGCATTCCTGCCACGGTGAGGGCTGGGCGGGGTGGAGTGTTCCTTGGCATAAGTGCGCTTCGTCGCGGCCGGGCAGCAACCCGGACACCGAGTAGCCAAGCCAGCGGCCCCGGCACAGGGCCGGGGACGGCCAAAGTCTTAAGTGCTGCCTTTATTGGATTAGAAAAACCCACATACCAACTTAACCGTCCCCGGGCTCGTCCCGGGGCCTCTCGCTTGGCTACTCGGCGAGAGGGCTTAGTCCAACGACCCTCAGACCGCCTTGCCGTGGCACTGCTTGACCTTCAGGCCGGAGCCGCAGGGGCAGGGGGCGTTGCGGGGCAGGCGGGCGATCTCTTCGGCCGTGGGCTCGCTTGCGGTGGGTGGCGGCGCGGGCGCGAAAGTCTCGCCGGGACCGGTCGCCGCGCCGATCAGCTCCATGGGGGACCGGGCCTGGGTCGGCGCGGGCGCGGCTGCCGCCGCTTGCGCCTGGGCCCGCTGCTGGCGCTGCATCTGCGCGTTCATCAGCACATTGCTCATCGCCTTGGTCACGTCCTCGCGCAAACTCACCAGCAGCTTGTCGAACAGCGAAAAGGCTTCCGACTTGTACTCGTTGAGCGGGTCGCGCTGGCCATAGGCGCGCAGCTGGATGACGGACTTGAGCGCGTCCAGCTGCTGCAGGTGCTCGCGCCAGTTGCGGTCGATGACCTGCAACAGGATCTGCTTTTCGACCCGCTGCAGCTCGCTATCGTCAATGCCGTCCTTGAGCTGGGCGAAGACATTATCAGACGCCGTGCGGAATTTCTCCAGCATCTCCTCGTCGGCAATGCCTTCCTCGGCTGCCCAGTCCTTGAACGGGAATTCGATGTTCATCGCCTCGCGCGCGTCCTCCGTGAGGCCCGCAATGTTCCACTGCTCGGCATAGGCCTTTTTGGGCACATGCTTGGTGATCAGGTCCTCGCAGAGCTCGTGGCGGAAATCCTCGATGACGTCGGAGACGTCGTCATCGGTCATGAACTCCATGCGCTGTTCGAAGATCGCCTTGCGCTGGTCGTTCATCACGTCGTCGAACTTCAAGAGGTTCTTGCGGATGTCGAAATTGCGGGCTTCCACCTTGCCTTGCGCGCGCTCCACGGCCTTGGTCATGAAGCGGTTGGTCAGCTCCTCGCCTTCCTCCCAGCCCATCTTGCCCATCATGGATTTCAGCCGCTCGCCGCCGAAGATGCGCATGAGGTCGTCCTCGGTCGAAAGATAGAATTTCGACGTGCCCGGATCGCCCTGGCGGCCCGTGCGGCCGCGCAGCTGGTTGTCGATGCGGCGGCTCTCGTGCCGTTCCGTGCCGAGCACATAGAGACCGCCCGCCGCCAGCGCCTGCTGCTTGAGAGCTTGGGTATCGGCGCGGACCTCTTCGACAAGCTTGTCGTGCTGCCCGGATTCGACCTCCTTGCGGATCGCCTGCATCCGGCGGGTGTGGAGCTGCGAGCGCACATCGCCCTCGACCTGCTCGCGCTGTTGGGGCGGCATGTTCTCGGGCAGGGTCTTGAGCGCTTCGGCCACATCGGCCTCGTGCTCCGGGCGCTGCGCTTCGAACAGCTCGCGCTCGACCCGCATTTCGGGATTGCCGCCCAGCTGGATATCCGTGCCGCGGCCCGCCATGTTGGTGGCGATGGTGACGGCGCCGGGCACGCCGGCCTGGCTGACGATCTCCGCTTCCTGCTCGTGGAAGCGCGCGTTGAGCACCTTGTGCTCGACCCCGCGCTCTTCGAGGAAGCGGGACAGCAGTTCGGATTTCTCGATGGAGACCGTGCCCACCAGCATGGGCTGGCCGCGTGTCTTGGCGGTCGCGATCTCGTCGGCGATGGCGGCGAATTTTTCCTGTTCCGTGCGGTAGATGACGTCCTCGATGTCGATGCGCTGGATCGGGCGGTTGGTCGGGATCACCAGCACTTCGAGGCCGTAGATCTCCGCGAACTCGCCCGCTTCGGTCTCCGCCGTGCCGGTCATGCCCGACAGCTTGTCATAGAGGCGGAAATAGTTCTGCAGCGTGACCGAGGCCATGGTCTGGTTCTCGGGCTTGATGTCCACCTGCTCCTTGGCCTCGATGGCCTGGTGGAGCCCTTCGGATAGGCGGCGGCCCTCCATCATGCGGCCGGTGAACTCGTCGATCAGCACGACCTCGCCGTTCTTGACGATGTAGTCCTTGTTGGCCGTGTAGAGCTTGTGCGCCTTCAGCCCCTGATTGGCGTGGTGGACGACGGTGACGTTCTCGATGTCGTAGAGGCTCTCGCCCTCCAGCATGCCGCGCTGGCGCAGGATGTTCTCCAGCTGCTCCATGCCCTGCTCGTTATAGCTGGCCGAGCGCGCCTTCTCGTCGACCTCGTAGCCCGCCTCGTCGATCAGCGGGATGATCTCGTCCATGGCGCGGTAGAGCGCGGCGCGGTCCTCTGCCGGGCCCGAGATGATCAGCGGCGTGCGGGCCTCGTCGATCAGGATGCTGTCGATCTCGTCGATGATGGCATAGGCATGGCCGCGCTGGCTCATCTCCTCGACGCTCAGCTTCATGTTGTCGCGAAGATAGTCGAACCCGTATTCGTTGTTGGTGCCGTAGGTGATGTCGGCGGCGTAGGCGGCCTTGCGTCCGCCTGCATAGGGCTCGTGATTGTTGATGCAATCCACCGTCAGGCCGAGGAAACTGTAGACCTTGCCCATCCACTCCGCGTCGCGGCGGGCGAGATAGTCGTTGACCGTCACGACATGGACGCCGCGCCCGTTCAGGGCGTTGAGATAGGCGGCGAGCGTGGAGACCAGCGTCTTGCCCTCGCCGGTGCGCATTTCCGCGATCTCGCCGCGGTGCAGCGTGATGCCGCCGATCAGCTGCACGTCGTAATGGCGCTGGCCCAGCGTGCGCTTGGCGGCCTCCCGCACGGTCGCAAAGGCTTCGACCAGCAGGTCGTCCAGCGTTTCGCCCGCCTCCAGGCGCCCCCGGAACAGGTCGGTCTGGGCGCGCAGCGCGTCGTCCGTCATCTTTTCCATTTGCGGCTCGAGCGCATTGATGCGCTCCACGATGGGCCGGAGCTTCTTCAGCTTGCGGTCGTTTTCCGTGCCGAAGATCTTCTTGGCGAGGCCGAGCATGGCGGGTCCTGAGGTTGGGTCGCGGCGCTCCGAAGGGTAACGGGAGCCGTCATCTTGCGTAGCGCGTGACTTAGGAACGGCCCTCCCTTAAGTCAACGAAGCGCGGCAGGGGTGCCACGCCCGGAATGCTCCCGGCGATGCTTATGTGAAGAGGCCCGTTTCCACGCCATGCGCCCGACCACGATCGCCCTTTCGCTATGGCTCGGCCTTGCGCTGCTCGGCCCGGCCTGCACGCCGAACACGCTCCCGCCCGCCGAGATCGCGCGCGACGGCGACCCGCTCGCCGCCATGGTGAATGGCAGCCCGATCTACGCGTCCGACGTGCGCCGCGCGGCCGCCTCCGAAGGATTGATCGCGGAGGCCGAAACCCTGCCGCCGGGCAGCCCGGTGTTCGAGCGCGCGCTGGACGCGCTGGTCGATCAGCGCCTGCTCGCGATCGATGCGCGGGCGTCCGGGCTCGACCGCGACCCGGAAGCTTTGCGCCGACTGGCGACGGCGCGCGAACGCATTCTCGGCAATCTGCGGGTGGAACGGATGCTGGCGGACGAGGTGACGGAGGAGAAGCTGCGGGACCTGTTCGAGGCGCAGAACCGGATTGCGGCGACCGGACCCGAACGGCGCATCCGGCAGATCGTGGTGGCGGATGAGGAGGCTGCTGCCGCTGTGGCCGAGCGGCTCGAGGCGGGTGAGGCGTTTGCGGATGTGGCCGAAGAGCTGTCGGCGGAGCGTGGTCGGAGCCGCTGGACGGTGCGCGGCGCGCTGCCGCCCGAACTGCGCGGCCCGGTCTTCGCGCTCGCGGACGGGGCGCGCACGGAGTTCATCAAGACCGCGGACGGGTTCGTCATGACACAGGTGAGTGCGCGGCGCGCGCCGGACGGCACGGCGGAGTTCGAGGATGTGCGCGAGGACCTCGCACGCTTCCGCACTTTCCAGGCTGTCGAGGAATTGATGACCGACCTGCGAGACGATGCCGCCATAGTGCGCGGCGACGACCTGCCGCTTCCAGAAGAGACGACAGAATGAAAACCTCGCCCTTCGCCAAGCCCTTCCCCGACATGCCGCCCGTCGCGGGCTTCACCATGGCCACGGGGGAAGCCGGGATCAAATATACCAACCGTGCCGATGTCTGGGTTCTGGTCGGCCAGCCGGGCACGCAGGTCGCCGGCGTGTTCACCCGGAACCGCTGTCCCGGTGCCCCCGTCGACTGGTCGCGCCGCGCGCTGGAGGTGGAGACGGCTGGTCCGCGCATCGTGGTGGTAAACTCCGGCAATGCCAATGTATTCGCCGGGCAGAAGAGCCAAGACGCCGTGGTGGAAACGGCCCACGGCGCGGCCGCCGCGTTTGGTGGGGTGGCGGACGCCGTGCAGCTCGCCAGCACGGGCGTGATCGGCGAGGCGCTGGATGCGTCCAAGATCGTGGACACGTTTGGCGGCATGGCATTGAGGGCAGATGGCTGGGCGGATG
>JAHDEU010000166.1 GCA_020628635.1 Hellea sp.
GCGAAGCCCGGCTGCGCCGCGCCCATGCCGAGTTGATGGATACGGGCCGCAAGACCATCGCCCGCTTCCCTGACACACGCCGCGAGCTCGGCGAGGCGCTCGACAAGTTCGAGTTCGGCATGCTCGCCACGCGCAGCTCGGACCGCAACCGTCCCGCCAATCCGCGCGACGAAGCCGCCCCGCGCTAGGCTTGCGCGACGACCCGATGCTGCGCATAATCCGCGCATGACCATATTGCGCACACTCTCCCTTTCCCTCGCGGCTGCACTGCTCGTGGCCTGTTCCGGGGAGGTCCCTGAAGGCGCGGATTACGACAAGCGCCGCACGACCCCGGCGGCCGAGCTCTCGGATGCCGACATCGCCAAGATGTCGGTCACCGACATCGCAGACAGCCTGATCGATGGCGGCAATGAGGTGAAAGACCTGCTCGCCCGCGTGGACGGCGAGGACAGCGCCCGCGCCGTTCTGCCGGAACTCGAAGCGCTGGCCGAAAGCTATGGCCGCGTGTTCGAGCGGTTCGAGACGCTGGCCGATGCGGAGAATATAGGCTTTCGCGACATCACCGCGCTGGCGGCGCGCGCCCCGCGCGTGGTCGCGGCGCAACAGGGCGTGATGAAACAGATCAGCCGCATCGACCAGGAACACCCCGAAGCGCGCGAAGTGCTGCGCGAGGCGCTGGAGGATTTCGGCCAGAGCAAGGGCGTCGAAGTAGAGGTCGAATAAACGGCTAACGCAGGAGCTGCGCCAGGAAGCTCTTGATGCGGTGGTCGCGCTGCGGGGACGGCGCACCGAGAATGCCGCGCATCTCTTCCGGGATATGCGCCGTGCTGGCATCTGTTTCCTCGCCGAAGACATAATGGTCGAACAGGCTCCGCCATGCCGCGCGCTGGGCGGGCGGCAGCTCGCGCAGCGCCATGACGGCATAGGCGAGGCTGCTGAGACCGTGCCCCGCATTCTCCGGGCTCCACCAGTAATTCACCAGCATGGATAGCGGCGCGTTGCTCTCCACATAGTGCCAGTGCAGGGCCGGAATGAAGATCGCGTCGCCCGGCTGCAGATGCGCGATGCGGGCGTCCTGCAGCGCGTCCGCATAGCGCGGGAAACGGTCGAGATCGGGCGCGCGCGGGTCCACCAGGCTGGCGGGCTGTCCGGCCATGTTGTGGTCGATCGGCCCGATATAAAGGTCGCTCACCCGCTCCGGCGGGAAGAGCAGGAAGGTGCGCGGACCCCGCACCACGCAGGCGATGTTGTCCGAACTGTCGAAGTGCGGCGCGATGCGCGACGCATTGCCGACCCAGGCAAGCGCGGGCGTCCCGGATGGCGCGAAGTCGGAGCCGTTCTGCCGCCCGAAAGCGGGCATGAGCGTGGCGACCGGTGTCGCGCCGACATAGGCGTGGACGTCGGCCTCTCCGCGCTCGACCTGCATCAGCTTGGACAGGAAGATTGAGAAAGGGACTTCCGCGCGCTCGAAATTGAAGCCGCGCAGGGCCTCGTCATAGAAGAAACGCCCGCCCATCGCGCCGTCGCCGACAATGGCGCGCACAGGCGGGTTGGGGCTGCCGTCCAGCAGATAGGCCGCGAAATCGCGATTGGACCGCTCCGCCATGCCGACCGCCGGCCAGTCCGCGCAATGGCCGCGCAAAATAGCGGGCTGTCCGCTCGCGTGGATGTCGGACCAGAACTGCTCGCGCGATGGATTGTGGAACTCCCGCAAGGGCGGGATGCTGTCCCAATCCGGCTGGGTCGTGTGAGGGGCGGCAGGCATGGGGGCGGGCTACAACAGCCGTCCGGCCGTGGCCAGAGCGCGCGCCGCTTGCGCGCAGCCGGGCCAGCCGACATATCGCCGCCATGCCGTCACCCGTCCCACTAAGCCCCACTCCATGCGGTCGCGCCGCGCTGCGGTCTGACACGCCCGTGGAGTGGGTGCGTGCGAGCGATCCGATCGCATACCCCGACGCAGTCTCCCATATGGAAGCACGCGCTGCCGCCATCGCGGCGGGCGAGGCGGGCGAGCAGGTCTGGCTGCTGGAACATCCCGCACTCTACACAGCGGGCACGTCGGCGAAGGCGCATGATCTCGTCCAGCCCGACCGCTTTCCGGTCTTCCGCTCAGGGAGAGGCGGGCAATACACCTATCACGGGCCGGGCCAGCGCGTGGCCTATCTCATGCTGGACTTGCGCATGCGAGGGCGCGACCTGCGCTGCTATGTGTCCGGCGTGGAGCAGGTGGTGATCGACACGCTGTCGCGCTTTGGCGTGGACGGCGGACGGCGCGAGGGCCGGGTCGGTGTCTGGGTCGATCTGGATGATGGGATGGAAGCCAAGATTGCCGCCATCGGCGTCCGGGTCCGTCGCTGGGTGTCGTTTCACGGCCTGTCCATCAATGTGGCACCCGATCTCGACCATTTCGGCGGCATCGTGCCTTGCGGCATTGCGGAGCACGGCGTGACCTCGCTCGCCGCGCTGGGCGTGGAGGCCGACATGGACGCGGTGGACGCCGCCCTGCGCGAGAGCTTCGAGGGCGTGTTCGGCCCAACAGACTAGCCACGAAAAAGCCCGCCGCCTCGAAGCCGAGGGGCGGGCCATTACTTCGGCTATGTCCGTGGAGGCTTAGGCCGCCGGGACGGGACCGTATTGGTTGTCGCCCATGTCCTGCTTGTTGAACATGTTGATCAGGAACGCCGACACGGCGTAGGAGATGATGCCGCCAATGGCAGACGGGATCAGATAGCCGGCCGACGACACGGTCGCGGACGCCGCTTCGGCCGCTTCGAGGTCACCGCTGAACGCCGCTCCGAAGACATCGCCAATATCGACGCCGGTGATTTTCGCAACAACGATGCCCACCACGGAGCTGACACCGAATATCAGCAGGAGATGCGTCAGCACCATCCAGCCGGACTTGCCCGCATCGTGGGAGCGTTTGATGCCCAGCGCGATCAGGCTGTAGAACAGCACGAGGCCGAGCAGGCCCAGAATGCCCAGAACCGGACTGATCAGTGGCAGCAGGTTCAGCACGGCACCGATCACGGCAATGATTATCATGCCCTTCATATAGGCGCTTGGGCCGATGCGGCCGCTGGGGGAAAGCAATAGGTTCATCATGGTGGTAGGTCCCTCTCTCTTTGATGTATGAGAAAGTCTGCCACTTTATTACGGAAAGGCAAGGGAAATCGGACTCGGCCCCTCTTGCCTTTGCGCGATCCTAATAGGGTGGAGGGGGTCCGTATTTGTTGGTGCCCTCATCACCCGGCGTGAGCCCGACCCAGGCGGTGAAGGCCAGCATCAGCCCGCCCGTGATCGCGCTCACTGCTGGACCCGTGCGCGCCATCTTGGCCTGGAACTCCGCGTCCAGTGCCTCGCGCACGGCTGGGTCGATCACGGCCTTGCGCTCATATTCGCCGTAGGCCGCGAAATATTCCGCCCCGCCGAAGTTCAGCATGATGACCACCAGCACCACCAGGATCAGCGCGATCAGGGTCAGGATCCACAGCACCGAGCGCCCGAAATCCTTCAGCCTTTTGCCGTAAATGCCGAACACGCCCTGCACCAGCATCACCATCCAGATCAAAAAGCCCCAGAAGAAGAACGCGCCCGTATTGTCGTGCTGCGACAGGCCCCACTCGAACGCCACGACCAGCACGGCAAAGCCCGCCAGCGTGATCCAGAAGGTCCGACGCGAGCTGCGCCCCATCGGCATGAACAGATGGTAGAGCGCGAGCAGGAGCGGGTTGCTGGGATTGAGAGTGGGCGGAGTTTTACGGTCAACCATGGCCGGCGCTATAGCGGCTGGGGCGGGGAAGGCCATCACTCAGGAGACGCGAAAGGGCAAAGCCGGTCTAAACTCCGGATTTACGCTCAATCCACCCCACTCTTGACGCGCCGCGCGTTACCCGCGAACAACTCACTATGCGCCTGCTCGTCAAGATCCTCGGTTCCATCGCGGCTGCCTTTGCCGCGCTACTGATTGTCCAATATTATATCGGCCTGTCCAATGATGCGTTCAGCGGGCCCCAGGGCATGGCGGTCGTCGGCATCCAGCTGCTCATCATGGTCAGCGCGAGTCTGTCGCTGCTGTTCGGCGTGCTGGGCCGGATGCTCGACCTGCGAGAAAACCTGCCAAGCAGCAAGTGGTCCAACGCGCTGATCCTGATCAGCATCATTGCAGGGCTGTTGCTCCTCGTCTCGCCTTTCGTCTTCCGCTGAACCGCCCTATATGAGGTGCAAGTCACCGAAGGGACCGCCGCATGGGCAAGGAATTGCTGAACTGGGAACAGGGCCGCTGGATCGGGCAGACGCTCGAAGTGCCCAACGGCGTCTGCGCCGTGCCGGGCAATGATCTGGACGGACCGCCGGAGGGGCTGGCTTACACGGACGAGGTCAAGGCCGCGACCGACCACCTCTACGCCTCGGTCGAGGACTTCATTCCCCCGTTCGAATGGCCCGCCTACGCGCCGCTGGTCCACGCGATCAATGTGCTGAAAAAGCAGAAAAACGCCGTCGTGCTCGCCCACAACTACATGACGCCGGACATCTTCAATCTCGTCGGCGACTATAAGGGCGACAGCCTTGGCCTCGCCATCGAGGCGACCAAGACGCCCGCCGACATCATCGTCCAGGGCGGCGTGCACTTCATGGCGGAAACGTCCAAGATCCTGTCGCCCGACAAGAAAGTGCTGATCCCGTCCATGCGGGCGGGCTGCTCGCTCGCCAGCTCGATCACGGGCGCGGATGTGCGCCTGATCAAGCAGCGCTATCCCGGCATTCCGGTGGTCACTTACGTGAATACCTCGGCCGACGTGAAGGCGGAGAGCGACATCTGCTGCACCAGCTCCAACGCCGTCGCCATCGTGGAGTCCATCGCGGCGGAGTGGGGCGTGGACAAGGTCATCATGCTGCCCGACGAATTTCTCGCCAAGAACGTCGCGCGCCAGACCGGCATAGAGATCATCGCCTGGCACGGCCGCTGCGAGGTCCACGCCCGCTTCTCCGCGCAAGACGTGCGCGACATGCGGGAGGCGAACCCCGGCGTGGTCGTTCTCGCTCACCCCGAATGCCCGCCAGAAGTGGTGGCCGAGAGCGACTTCACCGGCTCCACCAAGGCCATGAGCGACTATGTCGGCGAGCATTCTCCGGGCAAGGTCATCCTGCTGACCGAATGTTCCATGTCCGACAATGTGGCGGTCGCGAACCCCACGGTCGATTTCGTTCGCCCTTGCAATCTCTGCCCGCACATGAAGCGCATCACGCTGGAGAACCTCTATGAGTGCTTGCGGGACGAAACCAACGAAGTGCTGGTCCCGGAGCCCATGCGCAGCCAGGCTTTCACCGCCGTGCAGAAGATGATCGATGTGAGCTTTCCGAAAGAGAAGGGCTATTTCGATCCGAAGAGCCCGATCAAGGACATTCAGGTGATCTGAGGAAGACATTCGTGTCTCAAAACTCCTCCCCTCTCAGGGGAGGTGTCGCCACGAGCGCAGCGAGGGGTGACGGAGGGGTAAAGTGTTTCGTCTGCAGATTGGAGTGACCTTACCCCTCCGACCGTCGCTTCGCTCGGCCCCTCGCCGTCGGTCCG
>JAHDEU010000167.1 GCA_020628635.1 Hellea sp.
CGACCTCGCTCGCTTCGCTCCCGAGCCCACCTCCCCCTGCTCGGGGGAGGGATAACAAAGCACAGCAGCCGCACCGACAAAACCGTCTTGCCCGCCATTTCGCCCGGCGCTATAGGCGCGCTTCGCCGAAGGTTGGCGTGCCGCATTAGCTCAGCTGGTAGAGCATCACATTCGTAATGTGGGGGTCGGGTGTTCAAGTCACCCATGCGGCACCACCTTCGGCTTTCCTATTCCGCCTTGCCGTCCAGCAGCTTGTCGAGCCTGTCTGACAGGTCCGCGTCCGGTTGCACGACGGGAATTGGTGCGGGTGCAGCCACAGACGCTGATACGGGCTCTGCCGCCTTCTCCTCGGCCAGCACTGGTTCCGGCGTCGGGCGGCGCACGCCTTCCTGGCGCTCGGCGCGCGGGTGCTCCAACTCGCCCGTGTCACCATAGGAGAACACCAGCCTGCGCCAGTCCTGCGCGGTGTAGTCGAAGCCCGGACCTTCGGGGTCGAGGTCCGACCAGTCCAGCTCGTGCGGCGCGGTCGCGGCACGCTCCAGCCACATGCGCGCGTCGCGTTCATTGCCGAGCGCGCGTTCGGCCTCTGCCGCCATGAGGCAAAGCCTTGCCGTGGGCGTTCCCGTGGCGACCAGCGGTGACAGCACGGACCACGCCTCGACCGCCCTGCCCGCGCGCAGCTGATGCGCGGCGACCAGCAGCTGGCTTTCGCGGTGGCTCGGCGCGAGATCGGCAAAGCGGCGTATGCGCTTGCCCTGAGTTTCCAGGCTCTCTCCCGGATACAGATCGAGATAGGCCGTGGTCAGCGCCGGATGAGGGTGACGGGCATAGGCGTCTTCGAGCAGCTTTGCCGCGCGCTTCTGCCCGCCCTGCCGCGTCAGCTCATGCGCGGCGATGGCGGCGGCGGGCGCGAAGTCGGGCGCGTCCTTGAGTGCGGCCTGGGCGAGGTCCAACGCCTTGTCGTGCTGCCCCTGGTCCATCCAGTAATCGGCTTCGGCGGCCAGCAGGACGGCGCGGCGGCGGCGCAGCATGTCGGTGTCGATGTGCTTGGCCGCGCGGCCCTTCTCCAGCACGTCGCGCGCCTCGGTCCAGCGGAAGTCCGCGACCAGCGCCTTGAACAGTGTATCGAATGCCCAGCGCGCGCGCGGGTTGGCGTCGAACGCCTCCTTGGCGGCCTCGACCGCGCCTGGCAGATCGCCTGTCGCGAGCTTGGTCTGCGCAATGCCGCGCTGTCCGGTGGGCCGCGTCTTGGGGCTGTCCAGCATGGCCTCGTAGTGGAGGGCCGCTTCCTCCACATCGCCCGATGCTTCGGCGGCTGTGGCGCTGATGATGTGGCCGAGATCGGTCGAGCCCGCGAGCTTGCGCACCTGCGCGGATGCCTTGCGCGCACGGTCCGCATCGCCTTCCGCACCGGCGATCAGCGCTTCCTCCATGGCGTCGATAGCGCGGTTGCGCTTGCGCATGCCGACGCCGGATTTGAGGCGGCGTGGCAGGCGGTAGAGCCAGAGCAGGAGCGACCACGCCGCGATGATTCCCAGCACGCTCGCCGCACCCAGAAGGATCACGGCCTGCCAGGTCAGCTCGATTGGCGGGAAGGCCAACGCGCCGGTTTCCGCCGAGCTGGTCAGCAACAACGTCGCATCGTCGCCGACAAAGAGCAGCAGCCCCGCCAGCACGGCGATGAATACCAGAATGGCAATCACATATTTCATCATGGGACCAGGTCCTCCATTTCTGCCCGCCATCCGCGCGCGAGGTCGCGTAGCCCTCCGGGCAGCCGGTCGAATGCCACGACGGCCGCGCGCACATCGCCCGCTTCCATCGCGTCCTCGACCTGTCCGATCAGCACTTCGGCGCTGCCCTCATCCTTGACGCGAACATGGCGGGATAATGACCGGCGCAGGAACCCCTCCCCCGCCGCTTCCGCTGCGCCAGCGCGCAGCCGGTCGGCGGGAAAGCGCGGCAGCGTGGCGGGGTCGAGCGTGATTGGCGCTGCGGCAACGGGTGCGGCAGCCGCAACCGGCCGGGCCTCCAGCGCATCAAGACGCGCCGACAGTGCGGCGATCTCGCGGCTCATGTCCTCGGCCGGGTCGATGTCCGCTCGGGCGATTGCCTCGCTTTCCAGCGACCGCAGCCGCGCCTCCAGCTCCGCCAGATCTGGCGGCGGCGTGGCGTCGAAGCCATCCGCTTTCAGCGCCTCCAGTCGCGCGACATAGTCTTCGTTGATCTCCGGCGGCTCGGCCTCTTCCAGAGCCGTCAGCCGATCATAGACCAGCGTCATGTTCGGCATGTCCGGTTCCGGCGCGGACTCAAGTGCCGCGATCCGGCGTTCCACTGCTGACAGGTCCGGCGCGGGAGCGGCAGCCTGCTGGGCGGAAAGTGCCTTCAGCGCTTCCACCTCTTGCCCCAGGGATGCGATCTCGGCGCGCAACGGAGCGAGATCGGGTCCGGCCGGGCGCGTGTAGTAGCTCGCCGCAAAGGACGCGCCGAAACCCAGCAGCGCCCCGCCGAGCATCAGGAACGGCCAGACAGGGCGGCGGCGGGCGGGCGTGCCGTCCACGACCGGATCGATCTCGGCGTCCTCGTCCGTTTCGACCACGACGATGTCGTCAGGCGTTTCGTCCACCAGCTCGGCGAAGCCGGTGCGGTCGTCCTCGGTTCCGGAAGCGGTCATGGTGTGTCTCTACCCCTCGGCGTCGCCCACGGCAAACCGCGCGGCGTCGATCATCGCGCCGTCCGTCGGCACGTCTGCCACCACAACGCGGCAGGCCGGAAAGCGCTCCCGTATCGGCGCGGCGACGTTCTCGCTCAGCGCTATGATCCGCGGCGGCATGGGCCGATCCGGCAGCGCGGCCAGCGTCTCGGAGGCGAGCGGCGAGTAGAGGCAGGCGAGATCGTAAAAACCCGGCTCCACAGGCCATCGCGTCACGGGCATTGAACCGTAGACCACCCGCCGCGACGCATCGCGCCCCCAAGACTGGAGAGTTTCTGATACCTGCCCGCGCACATGCCGCCCGCCCACATGCACGATGGGCGCGGCGGATGGCTCGACGATCTGCAGCAGGTCCCGCCAGTCACCGACGCCGAAGCGGATATCGGTGAAGCCTGCATCATGCGCCGCCTCCGCCGTGGCCGGGCCGATGCAATAGACGCGGCGGTCGCGCGGGATTTCCGGGCAGAAGCGCGCGCCGTTCGCCGAGGTGAAGATCAGCGCGGCATTGTCCGGGATTGGCTCATCATCCGTGACCCGCTGCAGCGTCAGCAAGGGGGCGGCGTGGGCATCGAACCCCGCCTCGCGCCACAACAATTCGCTCGCATCCGCGCCGGGCTGGGTGCGCGTGATCCAGGCCTTTGGCACTCTAGTCGTCAAAGGTGATCCGCCCGCCGATTTCGGTCCTGAGCGACTCGCCCAGCACATAGCCGAAATCATAGGCCTCGCCGACCGTCTCCAACGCGCGGCCATCCGCGCAGGCAAAGCGCAGCTGCCCGTCATGGCTCAGCACTTCGCCGCGAAAGCCCAGCTGGCCCCTGCGCATCTCGGCCAGCGCCGCGATGGGCGTGCGGCAGGAGCCGTCGAGCGCGCGCAGAAAGGCCCGCTCCGCCGTGATGGCAAGTTCGGAGCGGCGGTCGTTCAGGCCCGCCACGACCTCCCGCAAATCCTCGTCATCGCGCCGCATCTCGATCCCGATGACGCCTTGCGCGGGCGCGGGCAGCATGAGTTCGGTCGGCACGGCCTGGGTGATGCGCGCCTGCTCTTCCAACCGGTTGAGTCCCGCCACCGCCAGAAACGTCGCCTCGCAGACCCCCTCGCCCAGCTTGCGCAGCCTTGTCTGCACATTGCCGCGCAAGAGGCAGAAACGGATGTCGGGCCGCAGCGCGGAAAGCTGTGCGCGGCGGCGCAAGCTGGCCGTTCCCACCAGAGCGCCGTCCGGCAGCGTGTCGATGGAGTTGTGCTGCAGCGAGATGAAGGCGTCGCGCGGGTCTTCGCGGGTAAGCACGGCCGGAATGACCAGCCGCTCATGCCCCACGGTCGGGACGTCCTTCATGGAATGGACAGCCAGGTCGATCCGCCCGTCCAGCAGCGCCTCTTCCAGCTCGCGCGTGAACAGTCCCTTGCCGCCGAAATCCTTGAGCTCGCCCTTGATGGCATCGCCCGTCGTCTTGAGCACCTGCACACGCCAATCGGTGTCTGGATCTGCCGCGCGCAGCAGGTCCCGCACGGCGTGGGCCTGGTAGAGCGCGAGCGGCGAGCCGCGCGTTCCTATGGTCTGGATGTGTTGCAAGCTGTCCGGCCGTTCCCTAGGTGAGCCGCGTGCCATTAGCCGCCTCACAGCCCGCAACGCAAACGCTCATATTGGGTGTGGAAAGTTCCTGCGACGAGACCGCCGCCGCTGTGCTCTGTTCGGAGCGCGGCCTGCTGTCCAACATCGTGGCGAGCCAGGACGACGCACATGCCCCGTTCGGCGGCGTAGTGCCCGAAATCGCCGCCCGCGCCCATATGGGCATCATCGACAGCGTCATCGACCGCGCGGTGAGCGAGGCGGGCGTTGGCTATGCTGACATCTCCGCCGTCGCTGCAACCTCCGGGCCGGGTCTGATCGGCGGCGTCATCACGGGGCTGCTCGCGGCCAAGGGACTGGCGAGCGCGCTGGATGTGCCGCTGCTGGCCGTGAACCATCTGGAAGGCCATGCGCTCTCCCCGCGCATCGAGGCCGAGTGCCCCTTCCCCTATCTGCTCCTGCTCGTCTCTGGCGGCCATTCGCAGCTGATCGCCGTCCACGGGCTCGGCGATTACGAACGCCTTGGCTCGACCATTGACGACGCGGCGGGCGAAGCGTTCGACAAGACGGCCAAGGTGATGGGATTGGGTTTCCCGGGCGGTCCGCAGGTGGAGCGTTGGGCCATGGAGGGCGACGACAAAGCGGTGCGCCTGCCCCGCCCACTGCTAGACCGAGACAGTTGCGACTTTTCCTTTGCGGGTCTCAAGACAGCAGTCGCGCGGGCCTATGACGCGTCTGACAAGTCGGACGCGGCCAAGCAAGACCTCGCCGCCAGTTTCCAGACCGCGCTGGCCGACTGCCTGACGGACCGCACGGCCCGCGCCATGCAGCGATTCGGCGCGCGCTACGAAGAGCGCCGCTTCGTCATCGCAGGCGGCGTCGCGGCCAACAAGACGCTGCGCGCGCGGCTGATCGAAACGGCGGACGCCCACGGCTTCACCCCCATCTTCCCGCCACTGAAGTTCTGCGGCGACAACGCCGCCATGATCGCCCGCGCCGGGCTGGAGCGGTTCGAGGCGGGCCTGCACTCCCCCCTCTCCGCCCCCGCCCGCCCGCGTTGGCCGCTGGATGCGGAAGCGGCGGCGAGCGCACCGAAGTCCGGCTCCGGTCGCAGGGGACCCAAGTCATGAAGCTCTACAGCTCGCCCACCTCGCCTTTCGTGCGCAAATGCCGGATCGTGGCCATCGAGCACAGCGTGCCGCTGACGCTGGTGCGGACCAACATCATGGGCAATGACGCAGCCCAACCCAATCCCCTCTTGATGATCCCGAGCCTGGAGAT
>JAHDEU010000168.1 GCA_020628635.1 Hellea sp.
CCCCCACCGTCATCGACCCGCTGGCGCGGCTCGCTGCCACCTCCCCCTGCTCGGGGGAGGGATTTGATGTTCGAAACGCTTCGTCCCCATACAAAAAAGCCGGGCGCGAGCCCGACCTTTTCCTTAACCCGAAACCGGCTGCTTCAACCGGCGCCAGATGCGCTTGTAGGAGAACCAGAGCAGCACCGACAGGATGAGCAGGTAGAGCAGGCTCATGAAGCCGGCGGTCTTGCGCTCGTCGAGTTTTGGGTCGGCTGACCAGGCCAGGAACTCGGTCACGTCGGCGGCGAGCTGTTCCATGGTGGGTTCCGGCGGGTTCTGGCCTTCCAGATCGGTCTGGTATTCGACGATGCCGTCCGAGAGCTGCGGCGGCATGGCGATCCAGTTGCCTTCCATGACGGGGTTGAAATAGAGGCCCGGCTGTTCCTTGATCGTATCCGGCATCGGATGCTCATAGGCGATCAGCAGGTTGTAGATGTAGTCCGCCCCGCCCGAGCGCGCCTTGTTGATGACCGACAGGTCCGGGGGATAGGCGCCGCCATTGCCCGCTCTTGCTGCGGCCGCGTTGGGATAGACCGGCGGGAAGTAGTCGGCCGGAATGCCGGGACGCTCGATGATGTCGCCCGTATCCGCGTCGATGTCCTCGACCGTGAATTCGGCGGCGAGGTTCTTGACCAGCGGATTGTCATTGGGGTTGGGGTATTCGGGATTGTAGAACGGCCCGCCCTTGTCGCCCAGATGGCGGAAGGCGAGGTGGTCGAGATTGTGGCAGTTGCGGCACACCTCGACATAGACCTGGTAGCCGCGCTGCATGGCCTCGCGGTCATAGGAGCCGAAGGCGCCCGACCAGTGCCAGTGCTTGTGCACCATTTCGTAGCCGGTATCGACCGCGTCGCCGGCGGCGATGGCGACACCGGTGACGGACGCCATCGCGACGGCCGTGCCGATCAGGAGGTTTTTGGCGGACTTGAATGCCATGTGCGTGCTTTCAGTACTCGTGTTCAGTTTGGCCAGTCGGACTGCTGGCGCTCCCTTGACGTTCTCTAAGGGAGCGCCGTCCGTGCTGTCCATCATTCGGCGGGTGCGAAGACCTTTTCGGGCTCCGGCTTGTCGCCATAGTTCAGGATCGCCTGGGTGATCGAGGCTGGGCGCTCTTCCGGATCTTCGACCAATCCGAGGATCGGCAGGATCACGAGGAAATAGGCGAAGTAGTAGAGCGTGGCGATCTGGCTCAGGCGGTAGAAGCTGATGCCGAAGAAGATCGTCGGATCGTCCGGCGTGCCCGCGCCGCAATAGCCGAGGATGAAGCAGAACACGACGAAGATGAAGAAGAACCAGCGCGCGATGGGACGGAAGCGCATGCTCCGCACCTTGGACGTGTCCAGCCATGGCAGCACGAACAGCACCGCGATCGCGCCCAGCATCAGCAGGATGCCCGCCAGCTTGTCCGGCACGGCGCGCAGGATGGCGTAGAAGGGCAGGAAATACCATTCCGGCACGATGTGCGCGGGCGTCACCAGCGGGTCGGCCTTGATGTAGTTGTCGGCATGACCCAGCGCGTCCGGCAGGTAGAACAGGAAGAAGGCGAAGATGATCAGGAACACCGTCACCGCGAACATGTCCTTGACCGTGAAATAGGGGTGGAAGGGCAAGCTGTCCGTCTTCACCTTCTGGCTCACGCCGATCGGGTTGGACGACCCCGTCACATGCAGCGCCCAGATGTGCAGGACGGACAGGCCCGCAATCACGAAGGGCAGCAGGTAGTGCAGCGAGTAGAAGCGGTTGAGCGTGGCGTTATCGACGGCGTAGCCGCCCAGCAGCCACTGCTGCAGGGACTCGCCGACGACCGGAACGGCCCCGAAGAAACCGGTGATCACGGTCGCGCCCCAGAAGGACATCTGCCCCCATGGCAATGTGTAGCCAAGGAAGGCCGTGGCCATCATCACGAGATAGATGACGCAGCCGAGGATCCACAGAACCTCGCGCGGCGCCTTGTAGCTGCCGTAATAGAGCGCGCGGAAGATATGCATATAGACCGCGAGGAAGAACATGGACGCGCCGACCGCGTGAGTGCTCTGCAGCAGCCAGCCGTAAGGCACGTCGCGGCGGATGCGCTGCACGGAATCGAATGCGTGATCGACATGGGCGACATAGTGCATGCCCAGAATGACACCGGAAATGATCTGGATGAGCAGGCAGAGCATCAGGATGCCGCCGAATGTCCACCAGTAGTTCAGGTTGCGCGGCGTCGGGAAGCTCAGAAAGTCCGAGCCCATGCGCACGATCGGCAGGCGCTGGTCCATCCAGCGCGCGATATTGCCCTTGGGCTCGTAGGTTGAAGGTCCGGCCATGTCGTCTGTCCTCTCGTCTCGTTCTAACCGACTTTGATCACGGTGTCGGAGATGTATTCATAGGGCGGCACTTCGAGATTGCGCGGCGCGGGGCCTTTGCGAATACGTCCGCTCTCGTCGTAATGGCTGCCGTGGCAGGGGCAATACCAGCCGTCATAGTCGCCCGCTTCGCCCACGGGCACGCAGCCGAAATGCGTGCAGACGCCGATCGTCACGAGATAGCTCGGATCGACATTGCCATCTGGCTTGGGCATCAAACGGGACGCATCAGTCGCCGGGTCGGGCATGTCGGCATTGTCGGCGGCCTGCGCCTTGGCGATCTCGTCCGCCGTGCGGTGGCGCACGAAAACGGGCTTGCCGCGCCACAGCACCTTGAGCTGCTGGCCCTCGGGAACCTTGGACACGTCGATCTCGATGGAGCCGAGCGCGAGCGTGTCCGCCGCCTTGCCCATCTGCGCGACCAGCGGCCACGCGACCGATGCCGCGCCGATGGCGCCGACAGCGCCGGTGGCCAGCAGGATGAAGTCCCGCTTGCCCGGATCGGGGGGAAGATCGTCGTGGTGCACAATGCCGACTTCGGCCATGTCGCTGTCCTGTCTTTCGGTCCTACTCAACGCGACGGTCCGCTCATCCGTTGCCTCGGATGGCTGCGACTCTCACGCGCGGGCGCCTCTTAAGGGCATATGTGCGCGATGGCTAGGAACCAAAGGCGTCAAAGCGCCGCAATTTGCCGTCAAGTGCAGTTCCCTCTCAGGGCACGTCGCGCAGCAGAGGCAAGCAGTCCGGTCAGCAGGCCGAGCACGAGACCGAGGGCGATGAGGCGGTTGAGCATATCACCGCCTTTGCAGATCACTTCGCGCTTGCCAACGCGCGGCGGAACGAGGCCGCATTTGCCTCAAGTTAAGGAGTCGGCGACTCCGCTCCCGGACTCGCAACGCGTCACCTTACCGCGGCGTAACCCTCCCAAGCCGTCTTGGAGGACCCCGTGGAAGACACCTATCTCAACCTGCCCAACTTCGTGCCGCTGTCAGATGCGCTCTGGCATCTGGGCTCTGTCGGGCTGATGGTCAGCTACGGCGCGTGCTTCGCCTTTATCGTCTATTTCCTGATGACGAGCCTGCAGCTCGCCCCGCGCTACAAGCTGGTGGCGATCCTCTCAGCCGTTGTCATGGCGAGTGCGGGCCTGTCGCTGTTCCGCGAATGGTCGATGTGGAATGCGAGCTATGCCTGGGACGCCGCTGCCATGATCTGGCAGCCGCAAAGCGACGGGCAGACCTTCTCCAATATCTACCGCTACGGCAACTGGACCATCACCGTGCCGTTGCTGCTCACCCAGCTGCCCATCGCTTTCGGCCTTGCCCGCGGCGAAATCCACAAGCGCGCCATCCGCATGTCGATTGCGGGCGTGCTGATGATCTGGACGGGCGTGGTCGGGCAGTTCGGCGAAGTGTCGGACTATGGCCTGCTGAACCTGTGGGGCTTCATCTCCACCGCCTTCTTCATCTGGCTGCTGTTCGAGGTCTACATGACCATCAAGGCGGGCAAGCTCGCCTCGCCCGCGCGCGCCAAGTGGCCGCACAACCTGTTCTTCTACATGCTGCTGACCTGGGGCCTCTACCCCATCGCCTATGCCCTGCCGCAGCTGGGACAGACGGGCGAAGTCGTGGTCATCCAGCAATATCTCTTCACCGCGGCCGACATCACCACCAAGCTGATCTACGGCGTGATCCTGTCGCGCTACTGCCTGCGCCGCTCGGCCGACGAGGGCTACGGCCCCGCCATGGCCGCGCTGGACGACACCGGCACACTGTCTGGCGCGAAAGCGAACCTGACCTGAGGCTCGGCACAGCCTTGAACACACCACCCCGGCGCTCCCAGCGCCGGGGTTTTTCATGGCCGGTTAGCTTTGCTCCGATTTTCGAAGCAGATTTATTGCAAAACGATAAGTGCATCCCTAGGTCGAAGGGATAAGAGTGGTGCCAAATCACTCATGGATTGAAGGGAGAGATGTCACATGGCCGATTTCGAAAGCCAGATCGCCAAGTCGCAAAAGGAAGTCGCGGAAGCGCAGAGCAAGATCGCCGATCTGAGCGCACGCATCGACACGGCCCGCGCCAAGATGAGCCAGGGCACGGACATCACGCTGGACATCGAGAACGCCTCGCTGGACGACGTGCACGCGCACTCCGACCTGATGAACGCCAACATCGCCGAGCTGATCATGGGTCTCGACGACGTGACCGCCGGCTTTTCCAAGGACTTCGACGGCCTGCGCTCCAAGACGGGCTGGGAAAAGTTCGTCGGCATCTTCTCCAAGCAGCGCGCGGAGAGCCTGCGGGCCGAGCGTGTCCGCGCGGCGTCGATCGAGGACAAGCTGCAGGACCTGATCTCCAAGTCCAACACCATCCAGGCCATGCTGCAGGAGCAGCTCAACGAGCTCGGACGCCACAAGAACCAGGTCGAGACGAACCTGCAGAAGACGCTGGTGGACCGCGAGGCGGCCGTGACCGCGCTGGAGCAGATCCGCGAGGAAGTGAAGGCGCTCGACCCAGAGATCATCACGCTGGAAACCAAGCTGTCCACGGCGACCGACGCCAAGCAGCGCGCCCAGCTCGAAGCCGAAATGGCCGCGCTCAACTCGCGCCACAACGAGCTGATCCAGCTGGAGCAGGTCAAGCTGAGCGAGTCCCAGACGCTGGAGCGTTACATCGAGAAGGGCAAGACCTGGCTGGACAGCCTGCAGAACCAGATCGCCACGCAGATGGTGCTGCTCAACAAGCTCACCACCGACACCAAGCAGCGTGTCGTGCTCTATGACGCGCTGTCCAAGTCGCTGAAGACCGCTCAGCAGCAGGACGTCGCGCACAAGATCAACGAGATCGGCGTCGCCACCGACAAGGAAGCCCAGGTCGCCATGGCCGCCATCGGTGCCGCGACCAACTCCAAGATGGCCGACATGATGGAGTCCCACGAGGAGCACATCGTGTTCGCCCGCAAGGTGCTGGAGGAGAAGGTCAAAGCGGATGAGCGTTTCGCCCGGCGATTCGAGAAGATCGTCGAGCAGCATGACAGCAATGCCTACGGGGAGGCGTCCTAGGGGCGTCCTGTTGGTTGGATTTGATTGGCATCGCATGACATCCCTCCCCCGAGCAGGGGGAGGTGGGCTTTCGACCGCTAGGGAGAAAGGT
>JAHDEU010000169.1:0-3134 GCA_020628635.1 Hellea sp.
GTCGTCGTCGGATCCCTTGGGCCGCGTCCCCTTCATCGGCCGCATCCGCATGGACTTGCCTTCGCGCGCGAAGAACAGCTCCGGCGAATACGACACGATGTCGGCCCCGCCGAGGCTGATCACCGCTCCGTAGCGCCCCGGCTGGCGGCGGCGGTAACCGGCGTAGAGCGCGGCGGCGTCGCCCTCGACCTTGCCTGCCATCGGGAAGGTCAGGTTGATCTGATAGGCATCGCCCGCCTCGAGATAGCGCTGCACGGCGTTGAACCGCGAGACATAGTCCGTCTCGCTCCAGCGCGGCGACAGGCTGACGTCGGGCGGCTCGGAGCGGTAGAGCAGATGGGCGGGCGGATGGTCGCTCGGCGCGCCGAACACGCCCAGACGCGCGACGACCGAACCCCGCTCGGCAATATGGGCGAGCGTCGGCTCCAGAGCCGCACCGAACTCGTAGTCGAACTGCCCGGCAGTCCAGAAACCCTCAGACTGCGCCGCCTCAATCCGCGCGAAGAACGCGGCGACATCGTCGCCGATGCGGAACTCCAGCACCTCGAGAGGCTGAGTAAAGTAGAGCTGCCGATGGCTGACCTGATCGTCGAGGAGGACGTAGGTCACTTTGAACCCATCCACCTCTTTTCGCTCATCCCCGCGAAGGCGGGGATCCAGTCACGCGAGTCTGTGCCGTCTCTCGACGAACGTATGATCCCGAACAACTGGATCCCCGCCTTAGCGGGGATGAGCGAGGTATAGGGTGAAGGCTCGCCACGTGTCGTCTCAGGTGTCAGAACGAAAACCCCGGAATGATCGCGCTCCACACCGCGTTTCTCACGCGCAGAATTTCAGGGGCTTCGGCTTCGAAAGCGCGGCGGAAGCTGACCTTCGCGCCCGGCGCGATCTGGCCGAGCAGCCATTGGTCGGCCTGGATGACGTGCAGCCCGCGCGCATAGCCGCCCGTGCAATGGCCGTCGGCGAGCGCGAGGATGGGCTGTCCGTCGGGCGGACATTGCAGCGTGCCGGGCAGCAGCGGGCCCGACGTCATGGCGAGCGGCTCTTTCGTCACGATCCGGTCGCCGCGCAGCCGCGAGCCCATGCGGTCGGTCGCAGGCGTTGCGATGAAGGGCGTGGTAAAGAGATAGCGTCGGGAGTGGGCGTCCAGCAGCTCCCATTCCGGCCCTGATCGCGCGCGCAGCACGATGTGGTTCGACAGTTTGGGCAGGTAGCTGGCCGGGATGGTGTTGGTGGTGGTCGGCGTGTCGCTGGCGCGTTCGACCTCGTCGCCGGCCTTCAATGCGCGGCCTTCAATGCCGCCGAGCTGGGCGGGCATGTAGGTGGACTGGCTGCCCATGAACTCGGTGGCCTCCAGCCCGCCCGCCACGGCAATGTAGCTCCGGCAGCCCTCGCGTGCGTAGCTCAGCGTGAGGATGTCGCCCGCTTCGACCGCCACGGCGCGGTTCATCGGCGCGTTCATGCCGTTGACCTGCGCCCATTGCTCCGCGCCGGAAATCGCGATGACCATGGGCCGGTCGAAGCGCAAATGCAGCCCGCCCAGCGCGCATTCCAGCGCAGGCGCATCCCACGGATTGCCGACGAGGTGGTTGGCGATGGCAAAGGACAGCCGGTCGGCCGCACCCGAACGCGGAATGCCGAGATGGCGGAAACCCGGCCGCCCCGCATCCTGCACCGTCGTCTGCGTGCCGCCATTGAGAACGGAGATGGTCATGCGGGCACGAACCTCACGCGGTCGCCCGCCTCGACGAGGAAGGGCTGCTTGCGGCTTGCGTCGAACATTACGGAATCTGTTCGCCCGATGATCTGCCAGCCGCCGGGACTGTCCAGTCCGTATATGCCGGTCTGCCAGTTGGCGATGCCGACGCTGCCAGCGGGCACATGCGCGCGCGGCGTCGCGTGGCGAGGCATGGCGAGGCGCGGGTCCACCTCGGACAAAAACGCAAAGCCCGGAATGAAACCCATCATGCAGACGCGGTAGTCGCGCGCGGAATGGGCAGTAATGACGGCCGTCTCGCTCATGCCCGCATGGTCTGCCACGGCGGACATGTCCGGTCCGGAATAGTCCACGGCGATCTCGATCAGGCGGCCTTGGGTCTTGGCGTCCCCCGCCCCGACTCGCCGCAGTGCGTCCTCCACCCGGCGGCGGGCGGAGCTGAGCGGCATGGCGCCGGAGTCGAAGCTGACGACCAAGCTGTCATAGCCGGGCATGACCTCGGTGAACGCCCCCTTGGCGCGGAGCCGCGCGGCGAGGCCGTGGATGGTATCAGAGACGGCGGCATCGAACCCGTCCACCTCCCAATGGACCAGCACGGCGTGGTCGCCATAGTTGAGGATGCGCGGGTTCACGCAAAAGGCTCCACGCGCACGCCCGCCGCCTCGATGGCGGCGCGTGCCTGGTGCGCCGTTTCCACCGCGCCCGCACTGTCGCCATGCAGGCAGAGCGAGCGGGCGGTGATGGTGAGCGGCTGGCCCGATACCGTTTCCACCCGGCCCGTCGTGGCGAGGCTGACGGCCTGCGCCATGCGGGCTTTCTGGTCCTCGATGACCGCGCCGGGGTTGGACCGGCTGACGAGGTGGCCGTGATCGGAATAGCGCCGGTCGATGAAACCTTCGGCCACGAACCGCAGGCCATGTGCTTCGGCGGCGCGGCCCATCTCGGAGTTGGGACCGCCAAGCAGGATCAGCTTCGGATCGATGGCGGCGATGGTCCGCGCGATGAGCTCCGCCTTGCGCGCGTCCGACACGGCGTCGTTGTAGAGCTGGCCGTGCGGTTTGACGTAGGCGATGGCCGCGCCTTCCTCCGCGCAGATTTCCGCGAGCCGCACGATCTGTGCGGTGAGGCTTCGGGTCAGTTCGGTTTCCGTAATGTCCTCACCGAGCACCAGCGAGCGCCGCCCGAAATTCTCGCGGTCGGGAAAAGCGGGGTGCGCGCCGATGGTGACGCCGGACGCCACCGCGCCGCGCACCGTGGTCCGCATGGAGGCGTCGTCCCCCGCATGGCCACCGCAGGCGATGTTGGCGCTGCTGACCGCATGCAGGATCTGCGCTTCCGCCCAGGCCCATTCCGGATTGTCCGCTTCGCCCACATCGGCGTTGAGATCAATGACGCTCATGGGCGTCGTCTAGCAGGT
>JAHDEU010000169.1:3144-5517 GCA_020628635.1 Hellea sp.
GGGAAGGCTCGGGTCGCGACTTCTCATCAAACCCGTCCCCGGGCTTGACCCGGGGTCCATTCGCATCGACGCGCGGCTATTCACGCCATGTCGTCAGCGACCCAACCGCGATGCGAATAGGCCCCGGGTCAAGCCCGGGGACGAATGAAGTCAGCCTCTAGCAAACCTGCCCACACGCCACGCCGCTCGCCCAGGCCCATTGGAAATTGTGCCCGCCCAGATGGCCTGTCACGTCCACCACCTCGCCGATGAAATAGAGACCCGGCACGTCCCTCGCCTCCATGGTCTTGGACGACAGCGCCGCCGTGTCCACCCCGCCGCGCGTGACTTCGGCCTTGCGGTAGCCTTCCGTGCCATTGGGCCGGATGCGCCACTCTCCGACCTGCAGGGCGAGATTGGCGAGCTGTCTGTCCGGCATGTCAGCGAGGCGCACCTGCTGGATGGTGGACGCGATGTGTGCGGCCAGCCGCTTTGGCAGGCGCTCGGCCAGCCAGCCTTCGGGCGACAGGCGCGGCCGCGCCGTGCGGTCTCGTTTGAGCTCGGCCAGCACATCCGTTCCCGGCGCCATGTCCACGACGATATCTTCGCCCGGCTCCCAATAGGTGCTGATCTGCAGCACGGCCGGGCCGGACAGACCGCGATGGGTGAGCAGCAACGGGTCGTCGAAGCGGGCGCGGTCATTGGATACGATCGCCTCCACCGCCACGCCGGAGAGCTCGCTCAGGCCCTGCTTCATCTCGTCGGTGAAGGTCAGCGGCACCAGCGCGGGCACGGGCTCGACCAGCGGCAGGCCGAACTGTTCGGCGAGTTTGTAGCCGAAGCGCGTCGCGCCCATTCTCGGAATGCTCGGCCCGCCGCAAGCGACGACGAGGCTCTCGCAGGACAGCGTCTGCGTCGGCGTGGTCACGGTGTAGCCGTCCCCGAGCTTGCTGACGCCCAGCACTTCGGTCCCCAGCCTCAGTTCCGCGCCCGCATCCGAGAGCTCTTTCACCAGCATGTCGACGATCTGCGTGGATTTCCCCTGACAGAAAAGCTGGCCTTTCGCCTTCTCCTCCCACGCGATGCCGTGGCGCTCGACCAGATCGAGGAAGTCATAGGGCGTGTAGCGCGACAGGGCGCTCTTGCAGAAATGCGGGTTCTGGCTGACGAAGTTCTCGGGCGTCGAGAAGAGATGGGTGAAGTTGCACCGCCCGCCGCCGCTGATGCGGATTTTCTCGCCCGGCTTGTCCGCGTGGTCCAGCACCAGCACAGAGCGCCCGCGCCGCGCCGCGTAAGGCGCGCACATCATGCCCGCCGCGCCCGCGCCGATGATGATGACGTCCCAATGACTAGACATGGAGTGGCTCATCCGAGCTCGCCATTCGCGCGCATCAGCGCAACCTTGTAGAGCGACGCGACCGTGAGCCCGTCCGTGATGCGGCCGCGCTCGATCGCAGCCAGCGCCTCGTCCAGCGTCACGAAGAGCCGCTGAATGTCCTCGGTGGCTTCCAGTTCCGTTTCACCGTGGGTGAGCCCGGTCGCCAGAAAGGTCTGGCCCCACTCATCCGTGCAGGAGTTGGACGTGTGGATGTCGAACAGATGGGTCAGCGTATCGGCCGTGATGCCGGTCTCTTCCTTGAGCTCGCGCCGCGCGGCCTCTTCCATGTCCTCATCCTGTGGCACGCCGCCTTCGGGGATTTCCCAGCTATACCGCCCCAGCGCGAAACGGCTCTGCCCGACCAGCCACACGCCGCCCTTTTCCCAAGGCACGACACCGACCGCGCGGTTGACGAAGCGCGCCAGCGTGTAGTCGCCCGCGCTGCCGTCCGGGCGGATGACATCGTTCTGCTCCAGTTCGATGAAGGGCGTGCGGTGGAGCGTCCGCGTGGCGACACGGGTCCAGGCGAGCGGGGGGTCGGGGGGGAACGGCATAGGGTTGGCTTAGCAGGGAGGGGAAACGGATGCGCGGGTTTTTACGGGATCTTTTATAATCACTACCAACCCATAGACATTGCCCTTCTCCCTTGAGGGAGAAGGTGGCCGACAGGCCGGATGAGGGTGTCGGATGCCTGAGAGTCTCTCCCAGATCGAACACCCTCACCCGCCCCCAAAGAAAAAAGGGGGCAGCGATGATCATGAGGTCTGGTTTTAGACGGACCTTCCGAGTTCGACCGCTTTCGCGCTCGTCCCGCCCCATAAGGCGGGGTTCAAACTTCGTTTGACGGTCCTCCTGCGTCGGACGCTAACAGAAATACCACTACAGCCCCTCCGCTGCGCTGCGGAGCGGGTGTTTCTGTTGTGAGCGAGTTTCCTGCGATCTCGAGAGCGATAGCTGCTCCCGAGGTGAGGATGGGATTCGAACCCACGTTAGGCTACAAACCTAAACACGCTTTC
>JAHDEU010000170.1 GCA_020628635.1 Hellea sp.
CGCCGGTCAAGCCGGCGAGAGGCGGGTGTTATATATTTATCCGCCTCAGGCCGACGCTTCGCGCGGCTCTTTCGTTGTGTCCTCGCCAACATCAGCCGCGCCCCGCGCGCCCGTCTCACCCAAACGCGCCCCGCCGCCACAGCTTCCACCCCAGCACGGGGCTCCACAGCACCGGATGCCGCCTTTGTGCCTCGGTCACATCGAGGCTCACCCCGCTATGGCGTTCGACCTTGCGCAGCACGTAGTCGAGGCCGCCGTCGAATGTGGCGGCGGAGTTGAGCACTCTTGCTGCGGCGACCGGTCGGCCGAGGAGGCGGCGCAGTGACCAGCGTGTGGGGGAGCCCTGGCCGCCCATTTCGCGCGGGTCGAGCTCGCCCTTGTCGAAGCTGTCGAAGAGGAGTTCGCTGATCGTCCGGTAGCGGTCCTCATAGCGTTCCACGATCTCTCGCGCGCGGCCGTCATTGCTCTCGGGGCGCAACTCGGTGCGGTAGCTCTCGAAATAGGCGCGGGCCCAGAACTCGACGAAGGTGACGGGTGCATCGAATAGCGGTGCGGTTTCCGACGCGATCTTGCGGACGGCGGCGGCGCGTGCGCGCGCGATACGGGAGGCGACCGAGTCGTCCTTCGCGCCGAACAGGGCGCAGGGCTGGCTGAAGCGGCCCCAGAGCTGGGACAGAAAGCCGTCGGAGCAGCGGCGCTCGAACTCGTCCAGCGTGATGATGGAGTATTTGCAGGTGGAGAGCACGTCGCCGGTCTGAAGCTCCAAATAGAAGACGCTGGGCGGGATGAAGCGGTTGGTGAGGGCGCGCCAACTCCCCGAAATTCCCTTGCCATGGGTGGCGGTGTAGCTGTCCACCAGCACGTAGAAATCCAGCATCTTCTCCGCATCGTCGAGCGCGCGCAAGGAGCTGCCATAATAGACGAAGCCGAGCACCCGGCCCAGATGGCGGTCGCGGATGGCCTGCATGACGGCTGTGACGCGGGGCGGCGGGGCCAGCGTCTCGGCCGCCATCATGGCGGTGAGGGCGTCCGGTGTCTGGCTCATCGCCTTATGCGGATCGGGCGGCTGGTGGAGAGCGTGAACCGCGAGCCCGGCAATTCTATCGGCTCGCCGTCCAGCATGACGGGACCGGAGTAGTCGAACACGGCTTCATCCGCATTCCAGCTGTGGAAGCCGTCGCCCGTGCGGTCGCGTCCCTTGAAGCCGACCCAGACGCCGGCAATGTGTTTGTAGAGGCCCTTATAGCGCCCATCGACGTAAGTGAGGCGCAGCGGCCCGTCGCCGTCGCCCCAGAAAGGGTCGAGGCCCATGGTGATGGTGGGAAGCGTGGTCGCGACCGTGCCGAGATGCGGGCCGGACAGCGTTTCGCCCGCGATGGACACGACGCACTCGGTCGCGGGCATGACGGCGTCGCGCTCGGATGTGACGGCCTTCACCAGCCCGCCGACAACCGCGGCCTGGCCGCCGATCCCGCGCGTGTGCAGCTCCGACTTGGCGAAATCGGTGATCATGGGCAGCGCGCCGGTGGAGAAGAGGAACCCGTATTGGTCCTCCATGCCGTCCGCCGAGAGTTTCAGCATGCGGGTTTCCAGCACGTCGGGCTTCTCGATCACGCGCTTCAGCCCCATCTTGCCGACGGTCCTCATGCCGATGATCTTGGCGACCTGGTTGGTCATGCCGCCCGACGCGATGGCGAAGTCGGGCAGGGGGGCGTCGTCTCCGGCCTGGCGCAGCACCTCGCTCATCATGCACTGCACCGTGCCGTCGCCGCCCTCGATGATGAAGAGCTCCGACGTGTCGCGCGCGGCCCGGACCTGGCCGGGAAGACTGTCGAACACGGCGAGGTCGAAGACGCGCGCATCGTAGTCGGTCGCGTGGTTGGACAGGCGCGAGCCGCGCTTGCCGACGCGCTCGCTATGCGGGTTGACGAATAGCGAGATACTCACCCTACAACATCTCCGTGCGCGTCAGCAGGAAGGCCGCGAACAGGCCGAACACGGCCAGCGGCATGACGATGGCGGGCGCGACGCCCAGCCCGCCGGATGTGGCGAATGTCGCCATGGCCCCGTCCACGACGAGGAACAGAAAGCCGAGCGCAAGACCGATGATGAGCGTCTTGTCGCCATTGTCCTCCCGCCCCGTGCGCTGCATCAGCGCCGCGCAGGCGACCAGCAGGATCAGCGCCGCGATGGGCCGGGTCAGGCGGTGGGCGTGCCAGAAGCTGTAGGCAAAGGATGGCTTGGCCCCGCTATTGCCGGGCCGCATGAAGTTGCGCATCTCGGACAGGGACAGGTCGCGCGGCTCTGCGGCGAGGCGGGCGATGGATTTGGGGGTCTGTTCCGTCGTCCAGGCCATTGTCCCGGCCACGTCGCGGGCGACGCGCGGCTCCCCGTCCGCGTCCGCCACGGGCAGTTCGCGCACGCCCGACAGCAGCCATCCGCCGTCCTGGAAGACGGCGCGGGCAGCCCACACGACGGCCTCGACCTCGCCCAGATCGTTGCGCTCGAAAATCTGCAGATTGCCGAGCGATTCATAGGTTGGGCGGGCGGTCGCGCGCACGATGTCGCCGCCGTCCTCCAGCCAGAGCGGGTTGTCGGCGGTGACGTTCTTGACCTTGTACTCGCCAATGCCCCAGGCCTGCAGCGAACGCACGGCGGGCGCCATGGCGTAGTCGATGAAGGTCACCGAGGTCAGGCTCGCGATCAGCACGGCCGGGATGAGCAGCAGCACCTGCCGTGTCGCGCTGATGCCGAAGCCGAGCAGGGCGACCAGCTCGTGCTGGCGGATCAGCGTGCCGAAGGTGAGCAGGATCGCCACGACGAGGGTGAATACGAAGATCCGGTCGAAGATGACGGGCGCCCTCAGCGCCATGTAGCGAAACGTGCCCTTGAAGCCCTCTCCGCTGGCCACGATATCCCCGCCATTGGCGAGGCTGTCGAGCAGGCCGATCAGCAGCAGAAAGCCGAACACCACCATCAGCCAGCGCGCCATGAAGATGCGCGAAAGGTAGAGGCCGAACTTAAGCACGGAGGCTTTCACCGCGCGGCTGGCGGATGCGCGCGACCGCCGTCTTGATGCGGCCCTGCATGTGCGACACCCATTGCGCGAAGCTGGTCAGGGGCGGCTGGCCCATCTTGAAGGCCGACTTGAAGAAGATCACGGCGGCGAAGACCGCGAGGATCGCCATCAGCCCCCAAATGCCGAGCCAGGGCGGGATCGCCCCGGACGCGCCGAGATTCTGCGCGAAGTCGAGCGCCTTGTTCAACGCCACGATGGAGACCAGCCCGATGAACAGCCCGGCGCTGGACGGATTGCGGCCGTAGTTCAGCCCGAAGGGCACGGCGATGAAGGGCAGGATGAACAGCATCACGGTCTTGGCGATGCGCAGGTGCAGGGCGGCATTGTTGACGTCTCGGCTGATCTCCGTCCTGCGGTCGCCCGCGCGGTTCTGGAACAGCTCGCCCGTGGTCATCTCGCGCTCGTCGTCGCCGCGCACGCGGAACGGCTTGATGGTCGCCATGCCCGCGACCGACGTGCCGTCGAAGCTGACGTCGCTGGACAGGCGGAAACCGTTGGCCACGCGGTAGCCCTGGCCGGAGGCGAGCTGCAGCACGGGCGCGCCTGTCTGCTCCCGGATGATCAGCTCGCCCTCATTGGCGGTGGTCAGGCGGAAGCCGGTCTCGACGCCGTCCGCGTCGGTCTCGGCCTCGTAGATGAAGATCGGCCCCATGCTGGTGTCGCCGCCCGTGCCCGCAAAGAAGGTGCGGCCGCCGACAGTCGTGAATGTGCCCTCGCGCAGGGCCGCCGTGAAGCTGGTCTGCTTCACGCGGTTCTCGACCGTCCTGTAATTGTAGCGCCCCAGCGGCTGCAGCCAGCCCTCGATCAGGATGGACGAGACCGCGAGGATCGCCGCGACGGCGAGAAACGGCTTGGTCATGTGGGTCAGGCTGATGCCCGCGCCGAGCGCGGCGGTGAGTTCGGAGCTGCGCGAAAAGCGGTCCATGGTGATGATCGTGCCGAGCATCAGCGCCATCGGAACCGCCATGCCGAGATAATAGGGCAGGAGGTTCACGACCATGGTGGAGGCGTCCGTCGCGGGCTGGGTGGAGATGGTCACCACCTCGAAAATCCGCAGCAGGCGCTCCAGCAGCAGCACACAACACGCGAATATGATCAACCCGCCGATCGCCGTGAATGCCTTTTTGAAAAGATATGTGTTTAGACGGCCCAGACCTACGCTGCCATTTCCGTGTTGCGAGTCATGTGCGGATACCTATCTCGTGCAAGACGGTTCAGCCGTCGCTCATCTACAGGGGCATATAAAGCCGATATGGTAAACGCAAACAGCACCCACAGACCTATCCGCAAATTCATGCGCGGATTGGCGATCTGCGCCGCCGCCGCGCTGGCCGCGTCGTCTGCTCACGCCGAGCCGCAGGACGGCGGGGATGACGAGCAGCCCGAAGCGCTGTCCGCTGTCGGGATCGAGCGCGGCCTGCAGCTCTATGACCGCGACGCGGCCGATGCCTGCATGGCGAACCGGCTGCAGATCCGCGTGCTGGTCACCGGCGTGAGGGAAGGCGGCATCATGAAGCTGGAGCTGTTCGGCGAAAAGGACTTCTTCAAGAAGTCCGGCAAGCTGCGCCGCATCCGCGTGCCGGCCGACGACGCGCCCATGCTGATCTGCATGGATGTGGACGCACCGGGCGAATATGCCGTGGTCGGCTACCATGATGTGGACGGCGACCGGAAGCTGGACAAGAAGTGGAACTTCAAGCCCAAGGAGCCCTACGGCCTGTCCAACAACCCGCAGATCGAGAGTCTGCGCCTGCCCAAGTGGGAGGAGACGCGCTTCTCCGTTCCCATGGAAGGCCGCGATATCGCCATCAATCTGGTTGACCTCGGCTAGGGGCGAACGCACACGGCGCGCCGTGACAACCCCCGCGACAGACATAAGCCTGCACCGCAGCCCGGCCCCGCCGCCGGGCTTCGTCGATTTTCCGTATGATCTCTATCGCGGCGACCCAGCCTGGGCACCGCCTCTGCGTATGGAACGCAAGGCCCAGCTGTCGCCAAAAACGAATCCAGGCGCCGCGGCTGTCGAGCCGACCTATGTGCTGGCGAGGCGGGACGGGCGGGTCGTCGGGCGCATTGCGGTCTTCCTCAACACGCATCACGACGCGCGCTACGGCGCGAATGACGCCTTCTTCGGTTATTTCGACTGCGAGGACGACGTGGCCGTGGCGGACGCCCTGCTGGGCGAGGCCAAAGCGATCGCACGCGAGTTAGGCAGATCACGCCTGCTTGGACCCGCCATGTTCAGCGTCAACGAGGAAGTCGGCCTATTGATCGATGGATTCGAGCACCCCAACGCTGTGCTGATGCCGCCGGGGAGGCCGCATCAGGTCGCCGCCGTCGAACGACACGGCTTTACCAAGACGGTCGATCTGCTCTGCTACCTCGCGGATCTGTCGAACGGT
>JAHDEU010000171.1 GCA_020628635.1 Hellea sp.
GATGGAGTCCGACAGGCGCTGGGCGCGCTTGGTCGGATCGGGGTGGGTGGACAGGAATTCAGGCCCGCGCGAACCGCCTTCGGCCGCCATCTTCTCCCACAGGCGCACGGACTGGTATGGGTCGTAGCCCGCACGCGCCATGTAGCGCGCACCGAGCAGATCGGACTCCAGTTCCTGCTTGCGGCCATAGGGCAGCACCACGCCGAGCTGGAAGCCCATGCCCAGCGCCATCTGCAGATATTGCGTGTTGCGACCGGCGCTGCGCATGCAGTCGTCATAGGCGCGGCGCGTGCGTTCCTGCTGGCACTTCTTCTGCAGCTGCGAACCGGCGAGGATCGTGCCGCCCGCCACGGCCAGCTGGCCGAGCATCATCTGGCTGTAGCGCTCGCGTGCGTGAGACGCGGAAACGTGGCCGATCTCGTGGCCCATGATGGCCGCGATCTGATCGTCGGAGCCGGCAAAATCCATCATGCCGGTGTAGAAGCCGACGCGGTTGCCCGGCAGCACGAATGCGTTTTTCGTGTCTTGCGCGAAGACTGCATAGTCGAAATTGCCACGACGCCCGGAGCCGCGCTGCACGCGGTTGCCGATATTGCGCAGGCGGGTGGTGTAGCGTGGGTCATTTGTGGTCGGCGTCTGCTGCTTGACCTGCGCCCAGCTCTGCGCGGCCGCTTGGGACAGTGCGGCTTCCGACGGTGCAAAGGCGAGAAGCTGCTTGCGGCCTGTTTCCGGATTGGTCGTGCAGGACGCGACAGCCGTCGCGGCCGTGCCGGCGCCCAGATATTTCAGGAAGTTCCGCCGGAACATGGCCTGCGGGTCATTGCCATCCGTCTTGGCTGGCGCGGCGTGGTTGTTGCACATAAATCGGTCCTATTTTGCATCGACGCTCACATAACTGTGCGTTGCGGCCCGGGTTTCGGAACGTATCGCGCAGCCGTCCATAGGGTTAACGGACTTAAACTCGTTATAGTTCCGCATCGGCGGGACACAACTCACCATCGGTTCACCAAACCCGCCATAGCGTGGCACTGTTGCAGGAGATACCCATGAGAAAGCTCGCAATAGCCATAGGCGTCCTCGTCGCCCTGCTGCTGGCGGTGCTGTTCATCGTGCCAAGCCTCGTGCCCAGCGAGATCTACAAGTCGCGGCTGCAGGCGCAGCTGTCCGAGGAGCTGGGCCGGGAGGTCGTCATGGACGGCGATGTGCGCCTGTCCACCTTTCCGCTCATCAAGGCGCGCACGGACTCGGTCCGCGTGGCCAATCCCGACGGCTTTGGCAGCGCCGACTTCATCGCGCTGGACGGGCTGGAAGCGCGTATCCGCCTGTTGCCGCTGTTCCGCAAGCAGGTCGAGATTTCCCGTTTCACGCTCATCCGCCCGGTCATCATGCTGGAGCGCCGCGCGGACGGCGAGGTCAACTGGGCTCTTGGCGAGGACGATGCGCAGGTCGCACCGACAGGCCCCTTCCGCCGCGATGGCCGCTACACGAATATCGACCCGCAAATCACGGCCTTCAACATCGAGGACGGCACGCTGCGCTACAGCGATGCCTTGAACGACCAGTCCGTCGAGCTGGCCGCGATCAACGCTTTCCTGTCCATGCCGGGCCTCGCCTCCGAGCTGGTCATCGACGGCAGCGCGACGCTGGACGGCGCGCCTGTCGCGCTCGACCTGCGCATGGATTCGCCCGCCGACTTCCTGAATGGTCTCGAGACCAAGATCGATCTGGATGCCAAGATCGACGGCGCATCGGTTGTTGCGCGCGGTGTCTTGCCACCAGGTGAAGAACCAGCCTTCTCCGGGACGGTCAAGGGCGACGTTCCCGACCTCGGCGCTTTGCGTCGCTGGCTGCCCGACCTCGGAGACAACGCGCGCTATTTAGATGCGGTGAAGACGACGCGCTTCGACGGCGCGGTGGACGCATCCACGGATCGCATTGCGCTGAGCGATGCAACGCTTCGCGTCGTCGGACCAGCGCTCACGGCCAGTTTTGATGGCTCTGGCGCGTATGACGAGATGCTCACTCTCGATGGCCGCGTGGACGCGGATTTGACCGATGTGCAGGCGCTGGCGAAACTCCTCCCAGAGCCCGTCGAGGGGATCGATCTCCTCCGCACCGCGAAGGTAACGGCCAATATGCGCGCGCTCGAAGGCGGCTCCGGCTTTGCCATCCGCGACGCCGTGGCCAACGCGACGGGTGATGGCCTGTATGGCGAATTTCGCGGCAGCGGCACCTTCTCCGAAGTGCTTTCACTCAAGGGAACTTTCTCGGCAGACGTCGCAAAGCCGCAGGCACTCGCTGCGCGCTTCGCCCCCGACTTCACCCAGGAAGCCGGGATCGCCGGCACGGTCAACGCAGCGGGCCAGCTCGATTACTCACCGAGCCGCATCCGCGTGACGGACCTCGTCGCGACGGCGAATAGCGGTCTGCAGTCGTCGCGTTATGAGGGCGGCCTGACCTACACCGACACGCTGTCGCTGGACGGGCGTGTCACGGCCAATGTGCCGGATGCCGCCGCGCTAAACGCCCGCCTGTCCAAGCCAGTCGAGGGACTGCAGGCGCTCGGCACTGTCGACGTGAGCGCCGTCCTGTCCGGTCCGCAAACAGCCCTCGCCGCGAACGACATCGTTGCCGAGCTCTCGGGCGGCGCGGTCAATGGCCGCTATGACGGCACGGTCCGGCTCGGTGATGTCCCGACACTGGACGGCCGCTTCCAAGCCGAAATTCCCTCGCTGCAAGCGTTGGACGCGCGATTGCCCCAGGACATTCCCTATGCCGACGCCATCGGCCGCATCGCGGCGAGCGGGACGGTGTCGGGCACGCCGGACGATTTGACCTTAGGTGCGCTTGACGCCGCCATGACCGATGGCCAGCTCAACGGATCCTACAAGGGCCCAGTGCGCTACTCTGGCGGCGTGGCGACGCTGGACGGCGCGCTAGATGTCAACGGGCCAAGCCTGCGGGCCTTGGCTGCCAAGTCCGGCACGGTGCTGCCGCCATCCTCCGACACAGGCGCCGTGTTCGAGCGTTTCGCCTTGTCCGGCCGCGTCGGCGGAACGACGCGGGCGCTGACGCTGAGCGACGCGCAGATTGCACTCGACCAGCTGACCGCTTCGGGCCGGTTCGGCGTGGACCTGCAGGGCGCCAAGCCCAAGCTGACCGGCACGATCACCGCGCCGGAACTCGACCTGCGCCCCTATATGGCGGCCTATTCCGCGCAGAACCCGACAGGCGAAATCCAACCTTGGAGCACGCAGCCCATTCCGGCGGAGAGCCTGCGCGGGTTCGACGCCGAGTTCGCCATGACGACGGACGCTGTGCGCCTGACCCGGATGCGGCTGGACAAGACGGTGATGAACGTGACCGTCGTAGATGGCCGCCTCACCGCCGACGTGCCGTCGCTGGGACTCTATGGCGGGACGGGCCGCGGGCGGTTCGTTCTCGATGGATCGGGTGCCGTGCCTACCGTGGATATCACGGCCAATCTCGGCGCGCTGGACAGCCAGGGCTTTCTCGGCGCCGTCGCGGGCTTTGCCAAGGCCACGGGCACGGCGGGGACGGAAGTCAGCCTGCGCGGCGCGGGCCGCAGCCAAGCGGACATCATGCGCTCGCTGACGGGCGCGGGCGACTTCAAGGTCGTGAACGGCAGCATTCAGGGCATCGATGCGGGCGAGTTCCTGACTGGGCTCGAGACAGCCCTGAGCTCACGCCGCCTGCCCGGCGGCATCGGCGCGGGCAAGGTCACGCAGTTCCGCGACCTGCTCGGCGCGTTCAAAGTCGAGAACGGCGTCGCGACCATTGACCGCTTCTCGCTCGACGCACTCGGCGTCAGCGCGGAAGGCCAAGGCCGGATCGATCTTGGCGGGCAGAGCCTCGATTTCCGCTTCCGTCCGCGCGCGACCGGGGAGCAGGCGCGCGGTCTCGCGGCCTTTGGCGTGCCGATCCGGTTTTCCGGCGGTTTCGGATCCGCGTCGGCCTCGCTCGACACCGAGTTCCTCGGCCAGATCGCGGCGGAGCGTGTGCGCCAGGAGGCGGCTGGCGCCATCCGCAAGGGCATTGGCGGCAAGGCGGGCGACATCATTGGCGGCATAGTCGGCGGCGGGACCGCGCCGGGCGGCACGCAGCCCGCACCGGACGGCACTACGCCCCCTGCCCCTTCCACCGATCCCGACCCTGCGACCACCCCGAACCCAGCCCCAACGCGCGACGTGCCACGCGACATCATCGGCGGTCTGCTTGGCGGTGGCTCCAAGCCGAAACCCACTGATCAGCCGACCGAGACGCCTGCAGACCCCCCTGCAGAACCGGAGCCCGAACCGGAAGCGGAGCCCGAAACCGTCGAGGACGCCGTGCTCGACCTTTTCGGCATCCGTCCCAAAAAGGACAAAAACTAGTCGCCGCTTTCCGCCATAGGCGCGTTGTAGCTGTTCCGGACCCTATGAAGGACCCCTCGCGATGAGCGTAAACGACCCCGTCATCGACGAGCAGACCCCGGCGGCCGACTATACGATCGAGCAGCGTTGGGAGCGATACACGGACGACGAACATGCTGTCTGGGATACGCTCTATCGCCGCCAGACCGAGATGCTGCCCGGCCGCGCAGTGGAGGAGTTCATGCTGGGCCTCGACAAGCTCGACCTCGGCAGTGGCGGCATTCCCGATCTGCGCGTGATCAATCCGAAACTGGAGGCGCTGACGGGCTGGAGCGTGGTCATGGTCCCGCATCTCGTGCCGGACGATGTCTTCTTCGATCATCTCGCCAACCGCCGCTTCCCGGCTGGCCGCTTTATCCGCAAGCCGGACCAGCTCGACTATCTCGAAGAGCCCGACATCTTTCACGACATCTTCGGCCATGTTCCCATGCTGACCCTGCCGACCTTTGCCGACTACATGCAGGCCTATGGCCGCGGCGGGCAGCGGGCGCAGTCGCTCGGACGTTTGAAGGAGCTCGCGCGGCTCTATTGGTACACGGTGGAATTCGGACTGATCGAGCAGGCGGGCGATCTGCGGATCTACGGCGCGGGGATCGTGAGCTCGGCAGGCGAGACGCCCTACTCGCTGACGAGCGATAAAGCCCGTCGCCTGCGCTTCGATCTGGAGCGGGTGATGCGGACCGAATACCGGATCGATGATTTCCAGCGGCTATACTTCGTGATCGACAGTTTCGAGCAGTTGCTGGGCGCGACGCAGCAGGATTTCGGGCCGATCTATGAGCGGTTCGCGCGGGATGCGACGGCATATGGGATCGAGGCTGAGGCCGAGGGGGATGTGAGCGTCGAGGTATGAAAGGGCGCGCGGCGCGCGACATTTCGGTTGCGTCCCCTCTCCGACCTCCGCTTCGCTCCGGCCACCTCCTTCTTTGAAAAAGAACTTGGAGCAAAAGAAGACAAACTCCTCCCCTTTGAGGGGAGGTGGCCCGCCGCAGGCAGGGTCGGAGGGGTAAGGTCACTCTGCTCTAAAGACGAGACACCTTACCCC
>JAHDEU010000172.1:0-2206 GCA_020628635.1 Hellea sp.
GGGCTCGACCCGGGATCCATCACCGGATGTCGAACATAGCACCGCCCGGAGATGGACCCCGGGTCAGGCCCGGGGTGAGGGGAGTGTGGAGAGGACAGGTAAGACACCCGCCAAAACCCCTCCGCCTACCCAATTTAAAGCCCACCCCTGGCCCACCGCTTGCAATCTCCAACCCGCGCGATAAGCGCCAGCCCGATACACTTCACACGAGAATCCGCCGAGATCCCCTATGTCCAATCCCAAGAAAGTCGTCCTCGCCTATTCCGGCGGTCTGGACACATCGATCATCCTGAAGTGGCTGCAGGAGGAGAAGGGCTGCGAGGTCGTGACCTTCACTGCCGATCTGGGCCAGGGCGAGGAACTGGAACCTGCGCGCAAGAAGGCGCTGGCGGCGGGCGTGAAGCCGGAGAACATCTATATCGACGATCTGCGCGAGGAGTTCGTGCGCGATTTCGTCTTTCCCATGTTCCGCGCCAACACGGTCTATGAGGGGCTCTACCTGCTCGGAACCAGTATCGCACGGCCGCTCATCTCCAAGCGCCAAATCGAGATCGCCAACATGGTCGGCGCGGACGCGGTCTGTCACGGCGCGACCGGCAAGGGCAATGACCAGGTCCGGTTCGAGCTGGGATATTACGCGCTCGCGCCCGACATCAAGGTGATCGCCCCGTGGCGCGAATGGGACCTGAACTCGAGAAACAAACTGATCGAATATGCCGAAAAGCACGGCATCGAGATCGCCACCGACAAGCGCGGCGAAGCGCCGTTTTCGGTCGATGCCAATCTGTTGCACACCTCCTCCGAGGGCAAGGTTCTCGAAGACCCCAATGACGAGGCGCCGGACTATATCTACCAGCGCACGGTCGCGCCCGAGGACGCGCCGGACAAAGCCACGGTCATCGAGATCGGGTTCGAGCGCGGCGACGCGGTCTCGATCGACGGCGAGGAGTTGAGCCCTGCCACCTTGCTGACCCGCCTCAATGCGCTCGGCGGGTCCAACGGCATCGGCCGTCTCGACCTGTTGGAGAACCGTTTCGTCGGCATGAAGTCGCGCGGCGTCTACGAGACGCCGGGCGGCACGATCCTGCTCATGGCACACCGCGGCATCGAGCAGATCACCATGGACAAGGGCGCCATGCACCTCAAGGACGAGCTGATGCCGCGCTATGCCGAGCTGATCTATAACGGCTTCTGGTACAGCCCCGAGCGCGAGATGCTGCAGGCCGCGATCGACCACAGCCAGGAGCTGGTGACGGGCACGGTGCGGCTCAAGCTCTACAAGGGCAATGTCGACATCATCGGCCGCAGCTCGCCCTATTCGCTCTACAGCCAGGAGCATGTGACGTTTGAAGAGGACGACGTGTACGACCAGGCGGATGCGGGCGGCTTCATCAAGATCAACGCGCTGCGCCTGCGCTTGCTGAAAGCGCGGGACCGCAAGGCTGGGAAGAACAGTTAGGTTTCACGATCCGCGGCGTCTCTTCGTATGTTCACAGCCCCTGGCTGAACTGGCTGCCCTTGCTCTGCGTCGTCGTGGCGCTCGGCATTGCGACGCGTATTCCCGTCGCGGAGTCGACCATCGAGTTCCTGTCCCTGCGTCCCATCGACCTGCGGACCAAGGCATTGATCCTGTCCTGCGGGTTGTGCGGTCCGATCTTCGGGTGGAGCTTCGGGGTGTTTCGCGGCTGGCCCAATCTGGCCGCCGCGCTGGCGGGTCTGGTCGTCGGGACGGCCCTTCTGCTGGCCGGGCTGGATGCGCGGCCGTCTATAACCTTGGCGATAATGTCAGGGCTCCAGGCCGCGACGGTCAGCTTGTTTGTCCAGTTGCTGGTCTCCGATCGGCGCGATGCAGCGCTCGCTTTGCTGGTCTGTCTGGGGCTCGGTGCTGTGGCCTTCCTGCCCATTCTGGACGCAGCGCCGGGCTTTATCGGCGCTTTGGTGCCGACCTTCTGGGTCGGCGACATTCTCGTGGCAGAACAACTTGGCCAGGAAAGCCGCTCGGCCGGAATGGTCGGTTTGTGCCTGCACCTGCTGCCGCTTTGCATGGTGCTGGGCCTTGCCTGTTACGAGATGGACTAGGCCGAGTGTCCCGCCCCGAAGCCCGAACATTCCGGGATGCCGTCGCGACGGCCGTCTAGGACGTCGACGAAGCCGTGGTTCATGTCGCGGTGGGCGCACTCATCGGCGCGCACGGCGATGATGACGT
>JAHDEU010000172.1:2306-3501 GCA_020628635.1 Hellea sp.
CCGTGGTTCATGTCGCGGTGGGCGCACTCATCGGCGCGCACGGCGATGATGACGTCGCGCAAGGTCGCGTCCGGGTCGAGCTGCCAGTAGTCGATGGCGATCTGGGGCGCCGGGATGTTGGGGTGGCGGCCCGCATCCACTTCGGCGAGATATTGCGTGTAGGAGAAGACGGCCTCCTCCTCGAAATAGCCGATCACGCGGTGCGCCGTGCGCTTGTGCACCGCGTAGAGCAGGCCGTAGCCGATCAGGAAGCCGAATTGCGCGACCAGGATCACGGCGCGCTCCAGCCAGTTGGGCTTGGCGATCTCGATGAAGGTCATCAGGTGCATGCGCTCGTTTTCGGCCTCGTCGAGCAGGGTGCGGATCCAGCCCTCGTCGTCACGCATCTTGCGCAAGGAGTGCAGGTGCTGCGCCATGCCGCCGACCATGCCGGGCACGCCTGCGACGGTTTCCAGCACCACGGCGCGGTGGCCGTAGCGCTTGGCGAAAAACGTGTCGGCGACGGCGCGCATGGCCTTGGTGAAGCCGAAGGCGATGCGGTCAGAGATGGTCTCGGGCGCGACATGGACATCGAGCACGACTGCCCGGCCGCTGTCGGGATCGAGCTTGGTCTCGGTCGGCGCCGCGCTCGGGTCGTAGGCGGGCGTGCGCTCGGGCGTCTCCTGGTCCTCGACCGTGCAGTTGCGCGCCTTCTCCGCATTTCCCAGCGGATCGGCCATGGCGGGCCCGGCGAGCGTTTCCTCCGCGCCGTGCGGAAGGCTCGGCGTTGGCGTGGCGTGGGCGTCGCGGCGCGTCTGTTCCATGTCCTTCAACATGGTGGCGCAACGCGGGCGCGCAATGGCAGTTCCTCGTCTGGTGCACGGCAATTGTGCAAGGCCGCCACCGCATGACCGGGACAGCGAGTCCGGCGCTACTGCGTCCCGTCTGTCGCGGGCAGAGCGGAGTCGAGGAATGTCGCCGCAGTCGGCGCGGCGTCGGTGGCCGCCGGGGCGGACTGCGTCAGGTCCGGATAGGGCGCGGGCGCGACCGATATGGGTTCGGGCGAGCCGCCGCCCAGCAATTGCATGCCGGACAGGCTGAGCACGATGCCGCCAACCGCGCCCATGAGCAGGCCGCGCCGGAAGCCGTTGTCCTTTGTACCGGGTGTGTCCGACGTGCTGGCAGGCGCGGCGGCCTTGTTGGGGCGCAGTCGGCT
>JAHDEU010000172.1:3601-5477 GCA_020628635.1 Hellea sp.
GCGGCTGGACGTGCGGCACGGACTGTGCGGCGCGGTGAACCGGCATGGCGGGCTGCGCGTGGGGCTGCGGGTGATACGCGCCCGGCTGTGGCTGTGGCTGTGGCTGTGGCCGATGCTGCGGTTGCGCCAGTCCAGGGTGAGGCATTGCCGCCTGTGGGTGGGCCGCCTGTGGGTGGGCAGCTTGCGGGTGAGCCGGCATCTGGGCTGGGCCACCGGTGCCCAGGGCCTGACGCGGATCGAAAGGCGCAGCAGTCTGCGGAGCGGCCGTCGGAGCCGGCGGAACCCAGGCCTGCGGTCCGGCCGGATTGGCTCCGCCGCCAATATCGGCGTCTGGTGCGTGCGTGTCGGCGCTCATGTCGTTTCCCCATCCCTGAAAATCGTGTCCGCCCATAGGCCCTCATGGCTAATGCACGGTTAAAGTGTTGCGCGGACGCGCACCCGCCGCCTCCGATTTGGAACGACAGCCCCCTCAATCGCCTGTATCGGGAACGCATCACCGCGCTGCGCAACAGGACCTTCCGGACATGGCTGCTTCCAAAAAGAAAACCGATACGGGCGAGCTCGGCTTCCGCGAGAGTGTCGAGCTCATGTTCAACCGAGCCGCCTCCTACATGGATCTCTCGCCCGCGCTGATCGAGAAGATCCGGGTCTGCAACGCGACCTATATCGTGCGCTTCGGGGTGAAGCTGCGCGGCGAGATCAAGACATTCGTCGGCTACCGCAGCGTCCATTCCGAGCACCGCGAGCCGGTCAAGGGCGGCATCCGTTACTCCTCCCACGTCAACCAGGACGAGGTCGAAGCGCTGGCCGCGCTGATGACCTATAAATGCGCGCTGGTCGAAGTGCCGTTCGGCGGCTCCAAGGGCGGGCTGTGCATCAACCCCAAGGACTGGGAACCCGACGAGCTGGAGCGCATCACCCGGCGCTTCACCTTCGAGCTGTCCCGCCGCGATCTCATCCACCCCTCGCTCAACGTGCCCGCGCCGGACATGGGCACGGGCGCGCGCGAGATGAGCTGGATGGCGGACGAGTACCGCCGCCTGCACAACGACAATATCGACGCCATGGCCTGCGTCACCGGCAAGCCCGTCCACCTGGGCGGAATAGAGGGCCGGGTGGAAGCCACGGGCCGCGGCGTGCAATATGCGCTGCAGGAATTCTTCCGCCACGAGGACGACGTCAAGAAAGCAGGCCTGCGCGGCGATCTGGAAGACAAGGTGATCGTCATCCAGGGCCTCGGCAATGTGGGCTACCACGCGGCCAAATTCCTGTCCGAAGAAGACGGCGCCAAGGTCGTCGCCGTGATCGAGCGCGACGGTGTGGTGCGCAACAAGGACGGCATCGACATCGAGAAGCTCAAGACGCATCTGAACGCCCGCCGCCCGCTGAAGGAATACCGCGACGCGGAGTTCAGCGAGGACGGCACGGCCGCGCTCGCCGACCGCTGCGACATCCTCATCCCGGCCGCGCTGGAAGGGCAGATCAACCTCGACAACGCCCACAAGATCCGCGCCAAGCTGATCATCGAGGCCGCCAACGGGCCCGTCACCGCCAAGGCCGACAAGATCCTGCGCGACAAGGGCATCACCGTGATCCCGGACATGTACGCCAATGCCGGCGGCGTGACCGTGTCCTATTTCGAGTGGGTCAAGAACATCAGCCACATCCGGTTCGGCCGCATGCAGCGCCGCGCCGAGGAGGCCAAGAACCGCCACCTGATCGAGGCGCTGGAAAGCGAAGGCGTGAAATTCAGCGAGGAATTCCGTGCGGAATATCTCGACGGCGCGGACGAACTCGACCTCGTGCGCGCCGGGCTCGATGACACCATGCGCCTGGCCTACCAGAACATCCGCCAGGCACTGGTGGACAAGCCGGA
>JAHDEU010000173.1 GCA_020628635.1 Hellea sp.
TGAAATTCCTGCCGGGCCGCGACGTGGCCGGGCCCGGCGCGACGCCGGTCGAGTTCACGCGCGGCTCGGATGTCAGCACGGCCCCGCTGGCCGAAATGCTGTTCATGATACCGGACGTGACCTCGCTCATGTTCGGCTCGGATTTCATCTCGGTGACCAAGCATGCGGACGCGCAGTGGAAGCATCTGCGCCCGGCCGTGCTCGGCGCGATCATGGATTTCTTCGTCGCCGGCGGCGTGCCCATGGCCGAGCAGATCGCCCGCGCGGAACCCGAAGAGCGCGTCTATGAGGGCGAAACGGCGGAGATCGTGGAGCAGATCAAGGAACTGATCGAGCTGCGCGTGCGCCCGGCCGTCGCCCAGGACGGCGGCGACATCGTGTTCCGCCATTTCGAGGAGGCGGACGGAACGGTCTTCCTCGAAATGCGCGGCGCCTGTGCGGGCTGCCCGTCCTCGACCATGACGCTCAAGCACGGCATCGAGAACCTGCTCAAGCACTATGTGCCGGAAGTGACCTCTGTCGAACAGGCCGCTGCGTAGGCTCCGGTGCTCGTCCTCGGGCTTGATACAACCGGGCGGGATTGCTCCGCCTGCCTCTCCCGCGATGACGCCGTGGTCGCGCAGGCGTCCGAGCCGCTCGGCCGGGGCCATGCCGAACGGCTCGCGCCCATGGTGGTCGAGCTGCTGGCGTCCGCCGGTGTTGTCCCGCCCGAGATCGCGCGGCTCGCCGTCATCACGGGTCCGGGCAGTTTCACGGGCCTGCGCGTCGCGCTGTCCTATGCCAAGGGTTTCGCGCTCCCGGGCCGCCTGCCGGTCATCGGCGTGGACCGGCTGAGCCTCGCCCTGCTCGACGCGCCCGACGCGCTGGCCGTGGTCGATATCCGCCGCGGCGACATGGCGGTGGCGACATTCGGCGCGCCGCCGCGCGTGGTCTCGCAAGAGGAGGCCGACGCGCTGGTTGCCGCGCATTCCGGGCCTGTCTTGCGCGATCCGCCCATCGATCTGGCGGCCGCCTGCCGTCTCGCGCGCCGCGCCGTGCCGGCCGAACACCCGCCGGTCCCGTTCTATGGCCGCGCGCCGGATGCCAAGCTGCCGGGCGGGGTCACGCCGCCCTCCGCTGCGTGAGCGCGCGCGTTCTGGGCGCGTCTGACGCGGCGCGCATGGCGCAGATACACGCAGCCAGCTTCGACCGCGGCTGGTCCGCGCTCGATTTCTCCGTTTATGCCGCGCGCGATCTCTGCATCGGAGTGGGCGCGCCGCTGACGAGCTTCTGCGTGGTCCGCCGCTCGCCGACCGATGCCGAAGTGCTGACCGTGGCGACCGATCCGGATGCGCGCGGGCAGGGGCGGGCGGCCGCCGTTCTGAGCGACGCCGCCGCCCGCCTGCGCGCCTCCGGCCGGCGCCAGCTCTTTCTCGAAGTCGCAGAGGACAACGCGCCCGCCCGCGCGCTCTACCACCGGCTCGGCTTCCGGCCCATCGGCCGCCGCCCCGGATATTACCGCCGGGCGGATGGCCGCGTGGCTGCGGTGACCTATGAACTTGCGCTCTAGCGCGGTCCTCTGCCAAGTCCGTTCCATGACCCGCACGCTCTCCCTCCTGCTCGCCGCCACGCTCGCCCTGTCCGCCTGTGGCGAGGCCAAGAAGACGGTCGTCAAGGCGGGCGTGAACCAGCTCACCGTGGAGAATGTGTCGCGTGCTCAACCACAGCTCGCCCCCGTTTTCGAGGCCGATCCCGAACTCGCCCAGCGCTATATCAATGAGCTCAAGCGCGCGGTGAACGAAACGGGCGGAGAGCTGACGCCGCAGGTCTACGACCAGGCCCGGTCCGTGCTGTCGACCGCCATGTCGGCCAAGGTCGTCGAGGTCGAGACCCCGCTGCAACGGCGCTTCATCGCCCTTGCCGGGACCATGTTCGGCGAGCTCAAGGCGAGCGATCCGTCGCGCTGCGCCGACATGTTGCTGGGCCGCCCCATCGGCAATCTGTCCACCGTTCTGAGCCAGGACTATGTCGAGGCAGAGTTCGCGACCATGGCCGACATCCTGTCCGCAGACACGGTCGAGCGTCCGCCCGCCGACGCCGCGCGCGGGCTGGAGCTCTTCACCGCCGCCTTCATCCCGGCGCTGGAAAGCGCGGGTGTCGATATGGCCGCCGAGGGCTGGCAGCAGACCATGACGGGCGAGCAGGCCTGCGACGCCTTCATCGCCGTGGCCGAAGCCCGAGCGCAGAGCCCCGACGCCGACCTGCGCGACACGCTCGCCGCCGACCGGGACGCCGTGGCGGGTTAAGCCTCTCTGGACGGATTGCCGCAGCCGCGCTAACCCGCGCCCATGTCCGATTCCGAGAGCTGGCTGGAACGAAAATGCGTCGAGCGGGGCCTGCGCCTGACGGAGCAGCGCCGCGTCATCGCGCGCGTGCTGTCCGATGCCGACGACCATCCCGACGCCGAGGAGCTCTACGCGAGAGCGTCGCGCGTCGATCCCAAGATCAGCCTCGCGACCGTGTACCGCACGGTGCGGCTGTTTTCCGAGGCCGGCATCATCGAGACCCACGATTTCCGCGACGGCCGCGCGCGCTATGAGTCCGCGGACAACGAGCATCACGACCACCTGATCGACGTGCAGTCCGGCGAAGTCATCGAATTCGTCGACGACGAGATCGAGGCCCTGCAACACCGCATCGCCGAAAAGCTCGGCTATGAGCTGGTGGACCACCGGCTCGAACTCTACGGGCGCAAGAAGGCGTAAGCGGCGGTCCGGTTTCTGATGGGCCTGTTCTCCCGCGCGCTGGTCGACCGCCACGCGGTCGAATGGGTGTTCGACGGCGTGGAATGGCTGATCGACGCCTATGCAGACGCGCCGCTCGCCCGCAAGCAGCTCGCCCGCCATGCCGAACGGGTGGATGCGCTGCGCGGTCGCGTGCCTTGCGCTGGAGCCAGCCTGCCCTAGCCGTCGAGCCATTGCAGGCCGAGCCAGCCGCATAGCAGCACGCCGCACAGCGCCGCCCCTGCCAGCGAGGCCGGGTCGAGCGTCATGTCCGGGATCGCCATGTCCGGGATCGCCATATCCGGGATTGCCATGTCCGGCGCGGCGAACTCCACCCGTTCCGCCAGCCGAAGCGCCGCCGCCCAGCCCGTCCCGCCGAGGCAGGCCGCGACCAGCACGTCGCGCCAGGGCAGGCGCGGCCGCGCCGCTCCGAACTCCGCCCTCTGCGGGAGCCGCGCCAGCACCGCGTCGCTGAAGCCGTCATCCTCGACCGGCGCGGCGTAGTCCGCCAACAGGCTTTGCAACTCGTCATTCATCCGTCGTCTCCATCGTCCGGTAGGCGCGCAAGCTATCCTGCAAACTCGCCCGGGCGCGCGCAACATGGCTCTTGACCGTGCCCAGCGGCAGGCCGGTGATCGCGGCCGCGTCGCCGTGGCTGTGACCCAGCGCCAGGCAGAGCAGGGCGCAGGCGCGGCGCTCCGGCGGCAGGGCGTCCACCGCGCGCGCAATATCGAGCCGCGCGCCGTGGGTGGGCGTTGCGGCCGTGTTCGGCGCAGGCCCACCCGCGCTCAGCTCTTCGCGCCGCGTGTCCCGCTTGCGGTCGTCGAGAAAGCGGCGATAGGCCATGCGGTAGAGAAAGGCGCGTGGGTTCTCCACGCGGGCGAAGTCCACCTGCCACGCCTTCAGGAACACCTCTTGGGCCAGCTCGTCCGCGCGCCCATGCGAAAGAAGGCGGCGCAGGAATGCCCGCACCGCCCCCTGGTGTTCGCGCAGCAGCGCCTCGAAGGCGCGGCGCTCCATGTGGTCGTTCGCTCGGATCAGTCGTCCTCACGCCGCGTCACCAGCGCCCACAGCCCGATGAAGACCACGCCGAGAAGGCCGGGAAAGGCACCGAAGCCGATGAACTCGGACGGCGAATCCACGCCGAAGCCGAACACGACGGTCGCCAGCCCAATGGCCAGCAGTACGACGCCCGTGCGCAGGTCGGCATGGCGCGACCGCGCCTTTACACCCAGCGTGCGCACCAGCTCCGGCGTGATCGTCTCCCCGCGCCCGGCCATGTTCTCCAGCACGCGCATGGAGTCGCTATGGGATTTATGGCGGTAGGCCACGACCGCCCAGACGATCAGGACGACCATGGCGAACAGGCCGAGGGGGACAGCGATTTCAACACCCATGAGATGTCTCCTTTTTGGTTGCTTATACCCACAGGACGGCGCGGGGCCGCGCTTTGGATGCGCCGCTGTCGATTTTATTTCGGGAGTTGTGTTGCGCGCAGGCGTTCACGCCGTGCCGGGGATCGCGCCCGCGGCCGGGGGGTGCCTGCTTCGGGAAAGCGACACGGGGCGCGGGTCCGCACCCGCTGACGGGTGAGGAAAGGAAGCACCGATTTACAACGGGACGGACCCGCGCGGGAATGCCAGCACGGCCCTGCCGCGCGCGACTGCCGATCAAGCCACCTCCCGCACGGCCTAGGCCCGCCTTCAAGCGCGAAGGCGAAACCATCCATGGCGCGCGCGCAGGCGGTGGCCCCGGCGACAGTCGCGGGCGAAAGGCTGCGGGGTCCGCTCGCCTGCATAATGCGAGAGAACCCGATAGGCGGAGCCCGGGGCGACCATGCGAAGCCCTCAGGCACGAACGCGCTCGTTCGCACGCCTCCACCCATCCCGACACCCATCCGCCACACCGAGGCCTATGCACCACCCCGCGTCCATGACGGACAAGAGCGGTTATGGGGGAGAGCGCAAGGGGGGTGGACGCGATTGTCGGGTGTGCGGCGTCTGGTGGAGATCGAGAGGCGTGCGGGCGGGGATGGGTTGGGTGTGGTCCGCGTGGCGGCGGGATTTTCAGCGGTGACTGCCACGTCAGCCGCGCCACGCGCGCCCATCCATTCGAGTCCGGAACCGCGCGCGTGGCGCGCGGCGCTTCGCTGCAAAATGTCCCCCGGACATGTGTGCGGACGCGAAGCGCATCGCATATCCGGGCAATGGGCTCGCCGCTGGCAGCGTCCTTTCGCTTCCGCTAAGCTGCGTCCATGGCCGACACCCCCAAGATCCTGACCAAGCCTTCCCCGCCCAGTCCGCATGACGCCTCGCTGATCACGGACAACAAACCGAAACGCGGCGTGGGGCTCGATTTCGTGACCGACAGCGCGCCGGAGCCGGGCGAGGTGACCGAGCTGGCGGACGGCGTGTTCTGGCTGCGCTTTTCGCTGCCCATGACGGGGCTGAACCACATCAACCTCTATGCGCTGCGCGACGGCGATGGCTGGGTGGTGGTCGATACGGGGATCGCCATGCCGGAGGCCAAGCGCCAGTGGGAGGGGCATTTCAAAACGCTCATGGGCGGCCGGCCGATCAACCGGGTGATCTGCACCCATCTCCACCCGGACCACACCGGGCTCGCGGGCTGGATCTGCCGCAAGTTCGGCGCGCCGCTGCTGATGACGCGGGGCGAGTATTTCCTGTGCCGCCTGCTGGT
>JAHDEU010000174.1 GCA_020628635.1 Hellea sp.
GATGCTGCGCACGCCGAACTTCGGCCGCAAGTCGCTCAACGAGATCAAGGAAGTCCTCGCCGCCATGGGCCTGCACCTCGGCATGGACGCGCCGAACTGGCCGCCGGAAAACATCGAAGAACTCGCCAAGAAATACGACGACCATATCTAGGCTCACGCCTCGAATTGGACGCACGTTTTAAAGCCCACCTAGGCTTGAATTGAAGGAATAGTCAGATGCGCCACCGCATTGCACACCGCAAACTCAACCGCACCGCCAGCCACCGCAAGGCGATGTTCGCCAACATGTCGAGCTCGCTCGTCGAGCACGAGCAGATCGTCACGACCCTGCCCAAGGCCAAGGAACTCCGTCCCTTCGTCGAAAAGCTGGTCACCCTCGCCAAGAAGGGCGATCTCGGCTCCCGCCGCATCGCCATCGCGCGCATGCGCAACAAGGCGCAGGCCAAGAAGCTCTTCGACGTCATCGGCCCGCGCTATGCGGACCGTTCCGGCGGCTACATCCGCATCATGAAGGCCGGCTACCGCTACGGCGACAACGCCCCCATGGCCGTCATCGAGTTCGTCGACCGCGACGAGAGCGCCAAGGGCAAGGCCGACCGCGAGAGGGAAGAGGCGTAGGTCTCTCGCTCATGCTGAATTGGAAAAGCCGCGGGGGTCTCCTCCGCGGCTTTTTTGTTGGGTGCGCTTTGTATGGACGGGCTGGCGCCCGGCTTGTTCTGGTTGTCCCCCTCCGACCCTCAAACGCTGCCGCGTTTGCGGCCCCTCGCCGTCGGTCCACTCCGCGTCCCTTTGGGCTCGACCCCCTTGCGGGGGAGGAACTATTTTTACGGGGTTCATCGAAGTAAGTTCCTCCCCCGCAAGGAGACCGCGCCGCAGGCGTGGTGGAGGGGGACATCAGCAAAAGCCACGCAAAGCGTGTCCTCACAAAAAACTGCAGTGTCAGCGACCTATCCATCCCCGAGAGCCTCGGCTCACCATCCCCCACGTCGCACCCCGTTTTCCCAGGCCAAACCGGACTTCCCGCCCCACTCATCCCCCACTTCCCGCAATCTCATCCACGCCCTTCGCACGCCTGCTACGGTCTGCGAGCCAGGTCCGGACACGGGGGAGCGCGTCAGCTCTCGGTTGGGCCTGGTGGCGACGTTGGAGCCCGGCGGGTAGCACTGCCGGGACGGGCCGCATGCGAGTTGACGCTGCGCATGGGGCTCTCATCCTCCGGCGCCCATGGACGGGATGGCTGCGTGATACGAGCCTGGCGGTAGGACCCGCACGGTGCGCCCAGCCATACCGCAGAGGTGCGAGGACGGCGGCGTGTCCGAAAGACACGCCGCGCGATCCGCACCGCGCCGGGTGAGCCTATTGCAGGCCCCGGTGGCCATGGGCTCGACGAGGTGGGCCACCGTCGCCGCGCGGGCTCCCGCCTGTGACGAAACGGTATTTTCCTTTCCCATCCGGTCACGGGTGGGAGCCCGCGCCCGTGTCACCCACGGGACAAGGACACACTCGGTCGCCGGCCCGATCCGCGACAGGACGTGGGCGCTTGGGAGGGTGGTAGGAAGGACATGCCAACCAGCAGACAGAAGCCCGTTCCCGGCTCTTGTAGCCGGGATCTTGGTCGCCACGCTGCGCACTCGCAGACGCGCCTAGCCCATCACCGCGTGGCCAGGTCATAGGTGCCGAGATCAGGCCTTGGGAACAGGTTCGTGCAGCGAGACAAAGCGCGCATCAGGACCCACGCGTTTGAATAACCAGCAGGCCATGGGCTCGCCGGTCAAGCCGGCGAGATGGATTTTTATTGCAATTAGGAGAGACTCTCCGCCTCCTCCCCTCAACTCAGGCCGACCCTTCGCTACAAACCGTCCCCCGGACGGTCTGCTTACGCTCCGACGGCCTGCCCATGGACCGGAACGAACAGCAATCTCATTCAGCCTGAAGCATCGACGGAACATGATGCACACCGCGCTTCCGCCACGGGTAGCGCCGGGCATCCACCTCGACTACAGCGCGCCCATGATCGATCCCGCCAACATCAACCTCAAAGACATCGACCCGGCCTTTGCCAAATCCAAGGCCTGGCCGATCGAGCAGGCGCGCGAGATCGTGAAGCGGTTGTTCATCGAGCAGAGGCGCGGGGTAAAGCGCGAGGGTCCGGTCGTGTTCGAAACGGGCTACGGCCCCTCCGGCCTGCCGCATATCGGGACCTTCGGCGAGGTGGTGCGCACGACCATGGTGCGCCATGCGTTCGAGGCCATGACGGGCGGGCGGATACCGACGACCATCCTCTGCGTGTCGGACGATATGGACGGCATGCGTAAAGTGCCGGGGACCGTGCCCAACCCGGAGGCGCTCGCGGACCACCTGCAACGCCCGCTGACCGATGTGCCCGATCCGTTCGGCACCCATGACAGCTTTGGCGCGAACATGAACTCCCGGCTACGGGACTTTCTAGACAGCTTTGGCTTCGACTACCAATTCCGCAGCGCGACCGAGCTCTACCGCACGGGTGCCTATGACGAATACCTCCGCCGCGCAGCGGAAAAATACGACGCAATCATGGCGGTCATGCTGCCGACGCTGGGCGAGGAACGGCGCGCGACCTATTCGCCATTCCTGCCGATCAGCCCGTCCACGGGCCGCGTGCTCTATGTGCCGATGAAGTCGGTCGATGCCGAAGCCGGCACGGTCACATTCAATGACGAGGACGGCACGGAAGTCACGCTGCCCGTCACCGGCGGCCATGTGAAGCTGCAGTGGAAACCCGACTTCGGCATGCGCTGGGCGGCGCTGGGCGTGGACTTTGAAATGTTCGGCAAGGACCATCAGGACAATGCACCGCTCTACTCGAAAATCTGCAAGATTCTCGGTGGTGAGCCGCCCGTGCAATATGTCTATGAGCTCTTCCTCGACCAGCAGGGCGAGAAGATTTCCAAGACCAAGGGCAACGGCATTTCAGTCGAGGACTGGCTGAAATATGCGCCCCAGGAGAGCCTGTCGCTGTTCCAGTTCCTGCGCCCGCGCGTGGCCAAGAAACTCTATTTCGACGTCATCCCGAAAATGGTGGACGAGTATTTCGCTCACCTCGCGGCCTATCCCGACCAGGACGAGAAGCAGCGGCTCAACAATCCGGTCTGGCACATCCATTCGGGCGAGCCGCCCGCTTACGTCCCGCCGCTGTCCTATGCGCTGCTGCTCAATCTGGTGAGCGCCGCCAATGCGTCCGACAAGGAGACGCTCTGGGGCTTCATCCAGCGCTATGCACCCGATGCCTCGCCAGACGCCAATCCCGCGCTGGACGCGCTGTGCGGCTATGCGGTGCGCTATTATCAGGATTTCGTCGCGCCGACGAAGGAGTACCGCGCGCCGTCCGATCAGGAACGCGACGCGCTGTCTGATCTCGCCGCGCGCCTGCGCGACACGGCCGAGACGGACGGCGAAGCGCTGCAGACTCTGGTCTTCTCCGTCGGCAAGGACCACGCGTTCGAGAACCTGCGCGACTGGTTCCGCGCCATCTACGAGGTCGTCATGGGCCAGAGCCAGGGCCCGCGCTTCGGGTCGTTCGTGGCCATCTATGGCAGCGACGAGACGGCGGCGCTGATCGACGAACGGCTGGCCGGATAAACAGCCGCTCACCTGAACGTCAGGGGCTGTTCATCGGTTATGAGCTATATGACGGGCATGAAAACACTCGCTCTCTCCCTGCTGGCAAGCCTGTTCGTGGCCTCGCCCGCGCTTGCATCGGTATCCGAAGCGCGCTCGCTATTGGACGAGGGCCGCTACGCCGAAGCGCGGGTGGCGGCGCTGGAGGAGCGGTCCGTCGAGAGCCTGAACCTCGCCGCCGAGATCATGGGCGCCGAGATCATGCTGATGACGGCGGAAGACGCCAAGGACATGGCCAAGGATGGCATGAAGCTGGCGTCCGAGGCGCTGGAGCGCGATCCATCCAACACCGAGGCGCGCTTCCTCTACGCGCTGCATACGGGCTTCCGCACGCGCGCGAGCTCCCCGCTGGGCATCGTCATGGGAGGCTGGATCGGAAAGACCAAGGACGCTATCGAGAGCTTCGCAGCCGCCGCGCCGGGCGATCCGCGCGCCGATGCGCTGCGTGGGGCGTGGCATCTGGGGATCGTGCGCGCGGCTGGCGATGGGAAGTTCGACGCGTCGCTGAGCGAAGGCATGGCGCGCTACGACGCCGCCGTGGCCGCGATGCCGGACGATGTGACTGTCCTGTCCAACTATGCCTTCTCGCTCATCGTGATGGACGACCCGGCCCTGCTGCCGCGCGCGAAAGAGCTGATGGAAGAGCTGCGCGGGGTGGAGGCTACGGATGCGTTCGAGCGCGAAACCAAGGCGCGCATGATGGCGCTGCTGGCCGTGGTCGATCAGCCAGAAGAGTTGCGCAGCCAAGCCAAGGCGCTGCTCAACACTCAGGAGGAGTAGAGCCGCTCCGCATGCCAGCGCACATGGTCCGCCATGAAGGTGGAGATGAAATAGTAGGAGTGATCGTAACCCGGCTGCAGGCGAAGCGTCAGATCGATTCCGGCCGCGTCGCAGGCGGCCTGCAGCAGCTCGGGCTTCAGCTGTTTGCTCAGGAATTGATCGTCCGAGCCCTGATCGACCAAGAGCGCGCTCGCTTCCGCGCCGTCTTGGATCAGCGCCACGGCGTCATGCTCTCGCCATGCTGCGCGGTCATCGCCGAGGTAGCCGCCCATCGCCTTCTCGCCCCAAGGCACCTGGCTCGGCGCGCAGATCGGCGAAAAGGCGGAGATGCTCTTGAAGCGCGCCGGATTGCGCAGACCGATTGTCAGCGCGCCGTGCCCGCCCATGGAATGCCCGGTGATGGATTGGCGGCTCATATCGGCCTGCGGAAACTGCGTGCCGATCAGCGCGGGCAGCTCGTCCTCGATGTAGCTGCGCATCCGGAAGTGCTTCGACCACGGCTCTCGCGTCGCATCGACATAGAAGCCCGCGCCTTGCCCGAAGTCATAGCCATCCGCATCCGGCACGCCGTCCCCGCGCGGGGAGGTGTCCGGCGCAATGAACATCACGCCGGCTTCCGCACAGGCCGCCCGATACTCGCCCTTCTCGGTGACATTCGCATGGGTGCAGGTCAGGCCCGACAGGAACCAGAGAACCGGGAAGGGGCCGTCGCCAGGTGGCGTGAAGACGGAGAATGTCATGCCCGTACCGGTGGCGGTGGAAGCGTGGCTATGGACCGTCTGCGTGCCGCCGTGGGCGCGGGTGGAGGACTTCGTCTCCATCAAAAGACCACGACGCTGCGAATGCTCTTGCCCTCGTGCATGAGGTCGAACGCCTGGTTGATCTCGTCCAGCTTGAGGACGTGCGTGATCATGGGGTCGATCTCGATCTTGCCGTTCATGTACCAGTCCACGATCTTGGGCACGTCGGTGCGGCCTTTGGCGCCGCCGAAGGCCGTGCCTTTCCAGACGCGGCCGGTGACGA
>JAHDEU010000175.1 GCA_020628635.1 Hellea sp.
GCCCGCTCTGGTCGCCCGTGAACCCCTCGTCCCAGCCGAAGCTCGCGGGGACAGACAGTGCGAGGCCGTCATCGCTCACGCTCACCTCTTGCGGCGCGGAGTGGTTCAGCAGCGTGTTGTCATAGGGGAAGAAGTAAGCCTTGCGGAAATCTCCCTCCGGCAGGTCGGTGAATTCGATGCGCAGGGTGTCGCCGGTCTTTTCCATCGCGCCGGTGGCGGGGAAAGGCTTTGGTGCGTCGTCGAGGGCTTGGCGGATGGCCGCGTCGTTGCGCGCGTTCAGCTCCGGCTCGCCGACCGTGACGGCCAGGCGCAGCTCTCCGTCCTCGGGGATGCAGACGTCCTTGCAGACGAGGTAGTAGACCTGCGCGGTGATCTCGAGCACCGTGCCGGGCTGCGCATTATCTGCCACCGCGAACTCCACGGGAAAGAGCGGCGTGCCTTCAAAGCCGTAATTGACGATGGGGCCGGTCGGGATGGTGTCCGGCAGCGGCCAGACGATGTCGCCCGCGCTCAGGCTATCCGGCAGCACCCAGCGGATCTGCACGGGCTCTCCGCTGTCGCCCGGATTGCGCCAATAGGTGTGCCATTTGTCGTCCAGCTTCGTGGACAGCGCGACCTGGAAGCGCCCGCCCGGCGCGACCGTGCGGTGGTCCGACAGCAGCTGCGCGACCACCTTGCCCGTATCGACCGGGAGCGACGAGCTGGCAAAGGCCGGAAGGGCGGCGAGCCAGATGAGGAGTGAGAGAAGCAGGCGCATGGGCGCCGTATAGCGCAAGCGGGTTAAGAAAGCGACGGGGTGACGCCCCTCTGACCACTATGTGAATGCGTCGCGACGGGCTGCGGTTCTTTTCAGCGTTCGCCGTCCGGCCCCGCTGTTGCCCTGCTAGAAGCTGAAGGCGAAAGACTCATCCGCGGCGGGCGGCTCGGTCGGCGCGGCGGGCATGGTCTGGACTTCTGGTGCGGGCGTTTCGACCCTGGCGGACACTTCTGGACCGCTGCCGTGGCTTAGCACGGTCACGACCAGGGCCAGCAACGGCGCGGCGATCTGCAGGGTGGGACCGGACGGGTATCGGATGATCTGCTTCATGCCAAACCGGTAGGCGGATTGCATGTCAACTTGCCAACGGGCGAGTTGCAGTTCGTTGAAATTTTGACGCCAGTTCCGTGTCGCGACCTTCGCCGGATCGTCACATTCGCCCGATAGCGCGGCCTGTCCGAGGGCGGCCGGGCAGGCAGACACGCAGGCGAGCGGTCGCGCAACACCGCGTGGAACGACGCCACAGCCTTGCAGAGCCGCCCGCCGCGCCCCTACACGCCAGCCATGACCCGAACCATCCATATCGGCGGGGCGTCCGGCTATTGGGGCGAAAGCGACATGGCGTGGGCGCAGCTGCTCTCCCATCAACCGCTGGACTATCTGGTCTTCGACTACCTTGCCGAGATCACGATGAGCCTGCTGGCCCGGATGCGGGAGCGCGACCCGGCGGCTGGCTATGCCACTGATTTCGTCTCGCAGCTGGCCGAGCACCTGCCCCGCGTCGCGGCAACCGGCGTGCGCGTGATCAGCAATGCGGGAGGCGTGAACCCGGAAAGCTGCGCCCGGGCCGTGCGCGAGGCGGTCTTGCGCGCGGGCCTGTCGCTGAAGGTCGCCGTGGTCACGGGCGACGACCTCATGGGCCGGCTCGACGGGTTGTCCGGCGCGACCGAAATGTTCACCGGCGAAGCGCTGCCGCAAGCCGAGCGCATCGTCTCCGCCAATGCCTATCTCGGCGCGTTCCCGATCGCGGCCGCGCTGGACGCGGGCGCGGACATCGTCATCACGGGCCGCGTCGTGGACAGCGCCGTGACGCTGGGCGCGTTGATCCACGAGTTCGGCTGGCGGGCGGACGAACTGGACAGGCTGGCGCAAGGCAGCCTCGTCGGTCACCTGATCGAGTGCGGGCCGCAGGTGACGGGCGGCAATTTCACCGACTGGCAGGACGTTGCGCAAGACATCGCCGACATCGGCTATCCCGTCGCCAGCGTGTCGGCGGACGGCTCGGCGGTCATCTCCAAACCCGCCGACACGGGCGGGCAGGTCAGCTACGGCACGGTCGCAGAGCAGATGCTCTACGAGATCGGCGATCCGGCGGAATACATCCTGCCCGACGTGGTCTGCGACTTCACGCAAGTGATGCTGGAAGAGGTGGGTCCCGACCGCGTCCGGGTCAGCGGCGCGCGCGGGCGGGGCGTGCCGGACACGCTGAAGGTCTCGGTCACGGTCGCGGATGGCCACCGCATCTCGCTGCTCTTCTTCATGGTCGGCCACCAGGCGGACGCCAAGGCCGAAGTGGTTTTCGACGCAGTGCTGGAGCGCGCGGAGCGAAAGCTCGCAGCCAAGGGCTGGGACAGCTTTAGCCAGTCCGAGTTGGAGTTCACCGGATATGACAACAGCTTTGGCGACTTCCACGATCTGGGCGATGTGCACAATCCGCGCGAGCTCGCCTTTCGCATGTCCGTCCGCCACGCCCGCGCGGACGCCTGTGCCGTGTTCGCGCGCGAAGCGCTCGGCTTTGCGCTGGCCGCGCCGCCGGGCCTGTCGCTCTACACCGGCGCGCGGGCGCGTCCGCAGGCGGTGACGCGCCTGTTCAGCACATTGGTCGGGCGCGACGGCGTGACGGCCCGCGTGGACGGGGCGGGCATCCCATTCGCGCCCGGCACGGCGCCATCACCTTTTGTGCATGGCGCGCCCCCACCGCCGGTGGGCGAACCCACACAATATCTGGAGCTGCAGCGGCTGGCGTGGCTGCGCTCCGGCGACAAGGGCGACATGAGCAATATCGGCATCATCGCCCGCGCGCCGGACTATCTGCCGTGGATCTGGGCCGCGGTGACGGAAGACGCGGTGTGGGAGCGGTTCGCGCATTATCTGGACGGGGACAGCGTGAGGCGCTGGTACCTTCCGGGCACGCACGCGATCAACATCACCATGGACCGTGCGCTGGGCGGGGGCGGCATGGCGAGCCTTCGCAACGACCCGCAGGGCAAGGGCTTTGCGCAGATCCTGGGCTGCATGCCCGTGCCGATGCCGTCAGTCGAACGGGACAGGCCGCTGGGCTGGGGCATGCACCATCCGTTCCCATAGCCACTCCCATCGCCCACTTGATAAGCGCAGGCCGCGACGCATCGCGCGCTTGGAAGGCCCCGCCCCTCTCCCCTAGCAAGGCGAAAATATGGGGAGACATCCGATGCGACAATTCACCGAAGAACAGACCCTGTTCCGCGACGCCTACCGCCAGTTCCTGGAAACGGAGATCAAGCCGCACATGGCGGAATACCGCGAGGCGGGGATCGTGGACCGCAGCGCCTTCAAGAAGGCGGGCGACCGCGGCATGTTGATGGTCTGGCCGGACGAGAAATATGGCGGGCTGGGCGACGACGATTTCCGCTGGTGCCAGATCATGATCGAGGAGAGCTGCCGCGCGGAGACCGGCGAGTTCTACGCCACGCTGCATGCGCGGCTGGTGGGGCGCTATTTCAAGACCATCGGCAATGAGGAGCAGCGCGACCGCTTTCTGCCCGGCTGCGTATCCGGCGACACCATCCTGGCCGTGGCCATGACCGAGCCTGGCGCGGGCTCGGACCTGTCGGGCATGAAGTCCACCGTCAAGGACATGGGCGACCACCTCGTGCTCAACGGGTCCAAGACCTACATTTCCAACGGCATCAACGCGGACGTCGTCATCGTCGCGGCCAAGTACATTCCCGAGGGCAAGACCGAGCCGGAGAACAAGCACTCCATGACGCTGGTCATCGTCGAGCGCGGCATGGAAGGGTTCGAGCGCGGCCAGAACCTCAAGAAGATGGGCCAGCCCGCGCAGGACACGGCCGAGCTGTTCTTCGACGACGTCGTGATCCCGAAAAAGAACATCATGGGCACGCCCGGCCGGGGCTTCATGCACCTGATGGAGGGCCTCGCCGAAGAACGCCTGATCGCGGCGGTCGGCTATGCCGCGTCCGCGCGACACGCCTTCGATATCACGCGCGATTTCGTGATGGAGCGCAAGGTGTTCGGCGGCAAGCTGTCCGACATGCAGAACACCCAGTTCAAGATGGCGGAGCTCGATGCGGAGATCGACATGCTGCAGGTCTATGTCGACCACCTTGTCCACCTGAACAACCAGGGCCTGCTGACCGCCAATGCCGCCGCCAAGGCCAAGCTGCTGGGCAGTGAAATCCAGTGGAAGATGATGGACGAGGGCGTGCAGCTGCATGGCGGCGCGGGCTATATGGACGAATACCCGATCTCGCGCATGTTCACCGGCTCGCGCATCAACCGCATTCTGGCGGGCTCCTCCGAGGTGATGAAGCTGATCATCGGGCGGGACATCTTCTCGCAGAACTACCGTTCGCTGCACAACTAGGAACTGACATGGAACTCAAAGGCAAAGTCGCGCTCGTCACGGGCGGCGCATCCGGCTTGGGCGAAGCGACCGTGCGGCGCTATGTCGACCACGGCGCGCGGGTCGCGATCCTCGACATGAATGACGAGCGCGGCGAAGCGCTGGCCAGCGAGCTGGGCGACGCGGTGCGCTACTACAACGCCAATGTCGTGGATGAGGACCGCGTGGCGGAGATCATCGCGGATGTGGCCAAAGAGTTTGGCGGCATCCACATCTGCAACAACTACGCCGGCATCGGCTCGGCCGCGAAGACCTACAACGCCAAGAAGGACGAGCCGCATCCGCTCGACGTGTTCCGCCGCGTGCTGGACGTGAACCTGATCGGCACGTTCAACGTCGCGCGCCTGGCGGCGCAGCAGATGGCCAAGCAGGAGCCGGTGACAGAGGACGGGCAACGCGGCGTCATCATCAACACGGCCTCGGTCGCGGGCTATGAGGGCCAGATCGGGCAGGTCGCCTACAGCGCGTCCAAGGGCGGCGTCATCGGCATGACCATCGTCATCGCGCGCGACCTCGCCCAGGTCGGCGTGCGCTGCAACACCATCGTGCCGGGCCTGATCCACACGCCGCTGTTCGACACGCTGCCGGAGCATATCTTCACGGCGCTGGAGAACACGGTGCTCTATCCGAACAGGCTGGGCAAACCCGACGAGATCGCGATGCTGAGCCAGCAGATTGTCGAGAATGATTACATCAATGGGGAGTGCATACGGATGGATGGGGGCATCCGAATGACGCCGCGCTAGACCGAGGTTAACGTCTGGATGCTCCCCGCGCCCACAGCCGATATACCCGCTCCGGAGCGCAGCGGAGGGGCTGTAGTGGTATATCGGCTAGCGTCCGACGCAGGAGGACCGCGGCGCGAAGCGGCGATCCCGCCTTATGGGGCGGGACGAGCGCGCAAGCGGTCGCATCCCATAGACGGGCTAGGGCCCGGCTTTATTGTTGTTGTCACCCCTCCGACCTTTCTCCCTCCGGTCGAAAGCCCACCTCCCCTTTCCGGGG
>JAHDEU010000176.1 GCA_020628635.1 Hellea sp.
CAGGCATTGCGGCGCGAAAACGAACCAGGCGAGGAAGGCGAGGCCCGTGGCGAGTGACCAATTGGCCGCTATCACGGCCGTCATGTTGCCTTCCGCCGCTTCGCCCGACACGGCGTAGATCGTCGCAAGGCTCGACACCGCGACCTCCCGCGCCGCCATGGCGGGGATGAGCGAGATCGCCATTTCCAGGTTGAAGCCGATGGGTTTGAGCACGGGCAGCAACAGATTGCCGATCATGCCCGCGAATGTCCCCTCGATGCTTTCCGCGCTGCGAGGGAAGGTCGTCAGCACCCAGATGGCGATAGACGCCGGCAGGATGATGCGCCCTGCCCGCGTCACGAAAATCATCGCCCGGTCCCACAACCCGCGCAGATAGTCCTTGATGACGGGTGCCTTGTAGCTCGGCAGTTCGATGAGCAGGCCGGAGCTTTCTCCGCGCGCCAGCGTGCGCTTGAAGATCGCCGCCATGATGAAGGCGAAGACGATACCGACGATGATGAGGCCGAACGCGACGAGACCTTGAACCGAGAACGGCCCGACCTTGGTTGCCGGAATGAACGCGCCGATGATGAGGAAGTAGACCGGCCAGCGCGCCGCGCAGGTCATCAGCGGCGCGATCATGATGGTCGTCAGGCGGTCCCTCTCCTGCTCGATGGTGCGTGCCGCCATGACGCCCGGGATGGCGCAGGCGAAGCTCGACAGAAGTGGTATGAAGGCACGGCCGTTGAGTCCGACCTTCGCCATCACGCTGTCCACCAGAAACGCCGCGCGCGACATGTAGCCCGACGCCTCGAGCAGCAGGATGAACGCGAAAAGAATGATGATCTGCGGCAAGAAGACCAGCACAGCGCCTACGCCAGCGATCGCGCCGTCCACAATGAGCGATTCGAACAAGCCGTCCGGAAGAACGCTCGCGACCATCGCCCCGAGCGCGCCGATGGCCGTCTCGATCAGGTCCATCGCGGGACCGGACCACGTGTAGACGGCCTGGAACATGAAGAAGAGTATTGCAGCCAGTATGACGAGGCCGCCAACGGGATGCAGCACGACCGAGTCGATCTTCTGCGTCGTCGTTTCCGTGCGCGGGATGCGCGATACAACGGTGCGCGTGACGGAGCGCGCGCGCGATTGAATTTCGCGAAGTTCTCCAGGCTGTTCAGTTGGCCTCGCCGCACTGCCGAACGCTATGTCGCCGGTCCATTCGCGCAGGAAGTCCAGCAAATGCGCGCGACCCGACGCTCGCACGGCGACGCTGGTGACGACCGGCAGGCCGAGTTCCTGCTCCAGCTGCTCCACATTGATCGTGAGGCCATCGCGCGCGGCCATGTCCATCATGTTCAGGACGAGCACGATGGGCAGGCCGTAATTCTTGGCCTGCAGGACGTTGTGGAGGTGTGTCTCGATCTGTGCCGCGTCGAGCATGAACACGATGCCGTCCGGCGCGCGCTCGCCTTCCAGTTTACCGCGCACTGCGTCGATGGCGACGCGCTCATCCATGGAATGGCCGCAGTCGCCATAGACGCCCGGCAGGTCGAGCAGTTCAACCTCCCGCCCGCCCGGCAGAGCGAAGGTTCCCTTGCGGTATTCCACCGTGACGCCGGGATAGTTCGCGACCTTGGCCTTGCCGCCCGTCAGCGCGTTGAACAGCGAGGTCTTGCCGCAATTCGGCGCGCCCAGCAGCGCAAGGCGTACGGTCTTCGTGTCTGTCAGTGTGTCCGACATGGTGCTGCCGGAAAGGCTCGCTTACGCCGCCGGTTCGACAAGGATCGCAGCCGCGTCCGAGCGGCGCAGCGCGATGATGGCGCCGTTGACGCGCACGCTCATCGGGTTGCGGCCGAACAGGCCGAAGTGGAGCGGCTGCACCGTGTCGCCTTCCGCAAAGCCGATCTCGCGCAGGCGTGTTTCCAGCGCGGGCGTGGCGGAGGAAAAGCCGATGATGCGGGTCGTGGCCTCGCGCGGCAGTTCCGTCAGGCGGTGGGGCATGTTGCTCATGCCTTCCCCTACTGCGAATGGTTCGCAGGTGCAAAACATTTCCTCACGCGATTTGACTGCCGTTAAGGAACCCCGCCGGCTCGGCAACAGCCATGCCGATGCAGCCGTAGATTACTCGCAGACGTCATTCCGCGCGAGATCTCCATGTCCAGACCTAAAAGCCTCGCCGTGATCGGACTGGGCTCCTTCGGCGAAGCGCTCGCCCTGCAGGCCTGCGCCGACGGCATCCGCGTGCTGGCCATCGACAAGAACAAGCGGCTCGTGGACCGCATGAGCTCCGAGCTCCACAACACCATGCAGGCCGATGCGCGCGACCGCAAAGCGCTGCGCGACTGCGCGCTGGACGACCAGGACATGGTCGTGATCGCCATCGGAGGCGACAAGGAGGCGAGCCTGCTGGCCGCCGAACACGCCGTCGGTCTGGGGGCGACGCACATCATCGCCAAGGCCCAAACGGACAGCCAGGCGTCCATATTGCGCAAGATCGGCGTGCACCGCATCATCCGCCCGGAATCAGACGCCGGGCGCGATCTCGCCCGCGAGCTGACAGCGGGCTGAGCCGGCCGTGTCGGTCTGGGACCGGATTCCGACACCGCTGAAACTGGCCGGGTTCGACCTCGCCTTCATCGCGCTGGGCACGGCGCTGTTAATGATGCCCTTCTCGTCCAAGGCCGGGCTCACACTGTCCGAGGCGTCGTTCACGGCCATGTCCGCCGTGACTGTGACGGGGCTCAGCGTCATCTCGGCGGCCGACGATCTGACTTTCATCGGGCAGGCTATCCTGTTGTTTCTCATACAAATTGGCGGGGTCGGGCTGATCGTGGTTACGGTAGCCGTGCTTTCGGCACTCGGCGCAAGGGCGGGCATCGACCCGCGCTCTTTGTTGAAAGGCGATGTTGGCGTCGGGCGCCGCAGCCGACTGGTCGGCATGATGCGGCGTGTGGTGAAAATCGTGATCCTGTGCGAACTCGCCGTCGCCGCCCTGCTCGCCCTCGCCTGGGTGCCGGAATATGGCTGGGCACAAGGGACATGGCATGCGGTCTTCCATGCCGTGTCGGCCTTCAACCACGCCGGCTTCGACATCTTCGGCAACAGCCTGCAGGACTACCGCGGCTCGCCCTATGTGCTGATCGTCGTGTCCTGCGCTTTCATCGCCTCGTCGCTCGGCTTCATCGTCTATGCGGAGCTGCGAACAGAACGGCACTGGCGCCTGCTGTCGTTGCACACCAAGCTGATGATCAGCGGCACGCTGATCCTGCTGCTCGTGCCGCTCCCGGTCTTCGCCGCTCTGGAATGGAGCAATTCGGAAACACTGGGCGGCCTCGACAGTTTCGGTGACAAGCTCGCCGCGAGTTGGTTCGCCGTCGCCACGCCCCGCACAGCAGGTTTTGCAGCCCTCCCCACTGACGAGATGCGCTCGGGGACGTCCTTCCTGCGCTCCGTGCTGATGTTCATCGGCGGGGGCAGCGGCTCCACATCGGGCGGGGTCAAGATCACCACGGTCGCCGTCGTCCTGCTGTCCGCCATCGCCTTCTACCGCAAGTCGGACGATGTCACGGTGTTCAAGACCGCTGTTGCTCGCGGCCAGGTGCACAAGGCTGTCACGCTGATCGTCGTCACCGTGCTGCTCTACCTGCTCGCGACCTTCCTCCTGCTCTCCACTCAGGACGCGGCATCCGAAGACCTGCGATACGAGGCGACCAGCGCGCTCGCCACGGTCGGCCTGTCGCGCGGGGCGACCGGGGAGCTGGACGGCTTCGGTCGCGCCGTGATCATGGCACTCATGTTTCTGGGCCGCGTCGGCCCGCTTACGCTCGGCTACCTTCTGGCCGCGCAGAGACCACCACTCACGCGCTATCCGAAGGGAGAAATCCACCTCGGATAAGTCACTGCAAAGCGCCCAGAATCGCTGTGGACAGGCGGAAAGGCCGACCCTATAGAGCGCGCCGAGCCTAGCTCACGCCCGAATAGCTCAGTTGGTAGAGCAACGGATTGAAAATCCGTGTGTCCCTGGTTCAAATCCAGGTTCGGGCACCATTTCCCTTCTCTTCGCACTTCCGCTAGGCGCGCCCTATGGCCCGTCTCGAGCAGATCATTTCGCACCGTTTCCGCGGCTTCGCGGAGCATGAGAGCACACTGGAAGGCGCATTGGCTGCGCTCGATTTCGGCGTGCAGCAGATCGAGTTCGACATCCGCGTCACGCGTTGCGGCACGCCGATCATCACCCATGACGAATATGCGCGGGACGACCGTGGCCGAAAGCGCAAGATCGATTCGGTCATGGCACGGGATCTCGCGACGCTGGGCGGCGACTTCGCGCGCATGCCGAGCGCGGATGAGCTGTTCGCGGCCATCGCCGCGCATCCGAATACAAGCTGCCGGTTGCTGGTCGATGTGAAGGATGCGGGTTTCGAGGAGGCCATCTACGCGCTCGTCGCCAAACACCGTCTGCTGGCACGCTCGGTCTGGGTCAGCTGGCTACCCGAAGCGCTCTACGCCTTTCACGACATCGACGCGGACATCCCGCTCTGCCTGTCGCATTGGTGCGAGCGCCCGGGGCCACTGACGCGCTCCGTCCACACGGTTTACAAGGCCGAGGGCAACGCAATCCCTCGCCCGGATCGTCGCATGGTGCATGGCGAGCGCTCTGGATGGTTCGTGGACGGGCCGCTGCGCGGGCGACTGCGCGAGTTGGTCGATTGGGTTTGCGTGCCGAGCGGGTCTGTGACGCGCGCGCTCGTGGAGGACTACCATTCGGACGGCACAAAGGTGTCTGCCTTCTCCTACAAGACTTTGGGTGCGATGAATGCCGCGGAAGCGAAGTTCGGCCACGACGCATTCTTCAGCGACGCTTTCGAGCCGTTTCAGTCCGTTACCGCTCAATCCTCGCGGGAATAGGGGACGACGTCGGCGGAATTGTTGGGGTCGGGCATGGGCGCGGGCTCGCTGGTCGGGATGGCGTAGTTGCCGTTGAACCAGCGACTCAGATCGATGTCCGCGCAGCGCTTGGAGCAGAACGGCTTGAATGTCTCCGTGGCGTCGCGTTTCTTGCAAATCGGGCATGCACTCATCGGTCGGCACTCACCTCTGTCCTGTCGCCTTCGCTCAGCGTGAACCGCGCACCGATGCGCGCCGCCAGCTCGGCATGCCAATCGAACGGCGCGGATTGCAGCCAGTTCCATGCGGGTGGCTCGATCGTCGCCGTCAGTTGCGCTCCGGCATGCGCGCGCCCTTCCCGCTCGATCCGGCGCAGGGCACGCAGGGCCAGCGTTTCCGGTGTTGGTCGCCCGAAACGGTCAGTAAGCTTGGCGTCCAGGCTCGGCCCGTCCGTGCCGCGCGTGAGCTCCACCACGCCGAAACGAGAAAAGGGCGCAACGCGCACGCTGGCAGGGTCGGTCTCGCCCATCTCCTCCAACGTGCGGATGACTGCGCTGCGCTGCTTGGG
>JAHDEU010000177.1:0-1796 GCA_020628635.1 Hellea sp.
TCCTCGCCCATGCGCGACCCGCCGAGGCCGGAATGGCCGAAGCTCTGCTTGCCGGCTTCGAAATATTGCCCCGTCAGCGCTGCATCCTGCAGGCTGATCGCGCCCGCCCGGATGCGCCTGCCGATGGCGAGGGCGTCGTCGAGGTTTGCGGCGAAGACCCCAGCCGAGAGACCGAACTCCGTGTCGTTGGCGAGAGCGACCGCCTCATCAACCGTGCCGTAGCCCATCACCGGGATGACCGGGCCGAAGGTCTCCTCGCGCATCACGGCCATGTCGTGGGTGACGCCGGACAGCACGGTCGGCTCCATCCAGTGCCCGCCGCCGTCGCGCCGGACCAAGCCGCCGCAATGCAGTGTCGCGCCGCGCGCCACCGCGTCCTCGATCTGCGCGGCGACGACGGCCGACTGGCGTGGATCGATGAAGGGTCCGATATGGCCGCGCGCAATGTCCTGGCTGTTGAGCGTGACAGCCTCAGCCTTTTCGGTCAGCAGCTCCACGAACTCCGGCAGCAGGTCGTCGGGCACATAGACACGCTCTATGCTCTGGCACGCCTGTCCCGTGGCGAGCACGCTGGCGCGCAGGGCAAGGGTCGTGGCGACGTCCAGATCCGCGCCCGGCGCGATGATCAACGGATCCTTGCCGCCGAGCTCGAGATTGGCCGGGATCAGCCGCTGCGCGCAACCCACGGCGACCTTGCGCCCGGTCTCGACGGAGCCGGTGAAGCAGATGCAGTCCGCCACCCCCACCAGCGCCGCGCCCGTTTCGCCCGCGCCCTGGGCGAATTGCACGATGTCCGACAGCTCCGCGGTCTCGATCACGGGCCGCAGGCTTTCCGCGAAACGCGGCGTGACTTCCGACGGCTTCACGATCACGCAGGCGCCGGCCATCAGCGCGGGCACGGTGTCGATGAAGGACAGCGTCATGGGGAAGTTCCACGGGCTGATGACTCCCACCAGTGCATAGGGGACATGGTCGTTGCGGTGCTGGAAATGCGGTTTGGCGCGGCCCTTTGTCCAGTCCGCGTCGTCGAGCCCCGCCAGCAGCATCGGCCCCAGCTGCGACCAGCCCCTGAGCGCGCCGACCACGCCCATGACCTCCTGGCCCGCAATGCGGCGACGGCCCGTGTCGCGCTCCAGCGCTTCGATCACGGACGGCGCGGCCGCCTCCAGCGCGTCGGCGAAGCGCAGCAGCGCCTGCGCGCGTCCCTCTGCGCCGAGCGCCAGCCAGTCGGGCTGCGCGGCTCGGGCGCGCGCGGCCATGGCCTGCATCCCGTCCGCACCGACCGGGGTGATGCGGAAATCCGCCTCTCCGGTGCGGGGGTTGGTCACAGATAGGGCAGCGCTCATGGGTGGGGCTTAATCCGGGGCGCGGCGCGATCAATGCGCCAAATCAATTCCGCCGGAGCGGCGCGCGCGCTAAGGGCGGTCCATGGAACTCTACAAGGCGCTGGCTCTGCAAACCGAATGCGCGGCGGTGAACCGCTGCACGTCCCGCGACGACGCACGGCAGATCATGCGCGCCTCGCTGGCGCGCATCCGGGGGCAACTCTTCTCTGCCCTCGCGTTCCATGGCCCAAGCCTCAAACTCGTCTGCCTGCCGGAATATTTCCTGACCGGGTTTCCAGCCGGTGAGAGCGCGGCCGAGTGGCGCGAGAAAGCGGCCGTGGAGATGGACGGTGAGACCTACGCCGCCATTGGCCAGCTCGCCCGGGATACGGGTCTTTACATCGGTGCGAACCTCTATGAGCGCGACCCGCATTTCCCCGCGCTCTATTTCCAGGCCAGCACGATCACGGC
>JAHDEU010000177.1:1896-5432 GCA_020628635.1 Hellea sp.
AAGAATGTCGCCAAGATCGCGCGCGCGCAGGAGAACCAGTGCTATGTCGTTTCGGCCAACAGCGCGGCGATCACAGGCACGGCGCTGGCCGCCGCCTCGACCGATGGCCGCAGCCAGATCGTCGATGACCGCGGGTTGATCCTCGCCGACACCATGACCGGCGAGTCGATCACTGCCTGCGCCGATGTCGACATCCGCGCCCTGCGGGACAGGCGGAAGCGCGTCGGCATGGATACCGTGGTCGCCCGCCAGCCGACAGCGCTCTACGCACGCATGTTCGAGCGGCTCGCGGGCCACCCGCCGGAAACGCTGGGCGACGGCAGCGAGGCTCCGGCCAAGAGTTTCTACGCCGACCGCCAGGCGGAGGTGATCAGGCGGCTGGGGCTGGGCTAGGTATATTTCGGCAGGTTCGCGCGGATCTCGTCCTGGTCCCAGATGACGCCGCCCATCCATTGCCCGCAGGCGGGGGCGAAGTGGACCGCCGTGACGGAGGCGTACATGTTCGACGCGATGTAGGGATCGCCCTTCATCTTGGCGATGGCGTCGTCGGCGCTGTCCGCCGGGATCAGGAAGACGCTCCCGATGATCGGGCCGTCGGCGCGCTCGCGGATCGGGCCCGCCACGCGGTAGTCCGCATTGTTCGCCTCGATATGGTCGAGATGGCCGAAGAGATGTTCGTTCCGCAAGGGCGGCGTGTCGCGGCCGTCCATGCAGGTCACCAGCCAGGTGTGCTGGGAAAGGCGGGGGACGCGGGCGGCTTTCTGGGGGGCTTTGCTCATGGGTCACTCCTAGCGTCGCTTGATCGCTTTGCGGCTGACGGATGTCAAAGGCGGCGCTAGGGCAGGGCATAGGAAATGTTCCGGGAAGGGAGCCATGTCCAACACGACCATCGTGCTGATCACGCTGATCGGCTACAAGCTGCTCCTGCTCGGCATCGGGTTCTGGGCGTCCAAGCGCGTGGGCGATGAGAGCGATTTCTTTCTGGCATCCGGAGGACAGGGCGGCGGACTCGGCGCGTGGACGGCGGGACTGTCCTATGCGGCGTCGACCTCGTCCGCCTGGGTGTTGCTGGGATTCACCGGGCTGGTGTTCACGCAGGGCGTGGTCGGGCTCTGGCTGGTGCCGGGAATCTTCGGCGGCTATCTGCTGACCTGGTTCGTCATGGGGCCAAAGCTGAACGAAGCCACGGCCGAGCGCGGGCATATCACGGTCGTCGATTTCATCATGGACGGGCTCGCGCCCGCGACCCGCCGCGCGACGGGGCTGCTCTGCGCGGGCCTCATCCTGTTCTGTTTCATCTTCTACATCTCCAGCCAATTCCAGGCGGCGGGCGAGGCGCTCGACTCGGTCTTCGGGCTGGGCATGGTCGAAGCCGTCGTCATCGGCGCGGGCGTCATCGTGGTCTATTGCCTGCTCGGAGGCTTCTGGGCGGCCAGCGTGACGGACGCGCTCCAGGCCGGGGTGATGATGTTGGCCTGCGTGATCGTGCCGCTCGCCGCGCTGATCGTTGCGGGCGGACCGACGGCTGTGGCGTCGAGCCTCGGACCCGTCGTGCCGGACACCTATTTCAGCGCCACCAACGGCGCGCTCGGCATGGCCGGGATCGGCGTGGCGATGGGGCTGCTGGGCACGGGACTGGGCGCGCTCGGGCAGCCGCAGCTGCTCAACCGCATCATGGCCGTGCGAAGCCAGGCGGAGCGTCGCCGCGCCGCCGCCATCACGATAGGCTGGGGCCTGGTGATCTACTCCGGGCTGATCACGCTCGCCTTCACCGCGCGCGCGCTCCAGCTGGACACCCAAGGCGAGCGGCTCTTCTTCGACGCCGCCCAAGCCTATCTCCCGCCGGTCGTCGCGGGGCTGGTCGTGGCGGCCGTGCTCAGCGCGGTGATGAGCACGGTGGACAGCCTGCTGCTCGCCGCTGCGTCCGCCGTGTCGCACGATAGCGGGGTGAGCTATCCATCGCCGAAACGCGCTTTGCTCGCCGGGCGGCTCGCCATGGTGGCCGTGGCCGTGCTGGCCGTCGTGCTGACTTTGACTTTGCCCAAGGACATCTTCAGCCGGGTGCTGTTCTCCTGGGTCGCATTGGGGGCGGCGTTCGGTCCGGTCGTGCTGATGCGCTGCCTGGGCAAGCCGATCGGCGGATGGTCCGTGCCACTGGCGATCGTGGCGGGCTTTGCCGTGGCCGTGGTCGCCTACAACGTTCCGGGACCCGGCGCGGATGTGGTCGAGAAATGGGTGAGCTGGCTCGTCGGGCTGGCGATCCTGATGATTGGGGGAAAGCGCAAGTGAACGAAATGCAGGGCTCCTATGTGAAACGCACCACGCTGATGGTGCGCGACATGGAGCGCTCTCTGCTCTTCTACCGCGACGTGCTGGGCGCGGAGATCTGGTTCGACACGCCGTTCACGCTGTCGGGCGTCGGCTTTCCCATCGGCAAGAAGGGCGACCGCTTGCGCCTTTGCATCGTGCGGTTCAACGATCCCGAGATCGGCATGATCGGCCTGATCGAATTCGAGGAACCACCGGAACCTGCCCCGCCCGTGAGCTATACGCTCGGCTGGGGCCAGCCCATCTTCGTGGTCGTGGCGGACGATGCGCGCGGCATACACGCCCGCGCCGAGGCACATGGTTTTCGCCTGCGCAATCCCGAGCCGCATGAGTGGTCCACGACAGGAGCCAAGGGCGAAACCAAGCATTTCGTCTCCACCAATCTCTGGGACCCGGACGGCCACTTCTTCGAGTGCAATCAGGTGACGCGCATTGACCCGGCCTGAAACCCGGCACGCCTGGGGGGTGGCCGCCCGGCCCGTCGGCAAGCCCAAGCCGTCCGATTTCGTGTTGAAGGAAGAACCCATCCCGGCGGTGGGCGAGGGCGAAGTGCTGCTGCAGACGCTCTATCTCGGCATCGCGCCCGTCATGCGGATGTACATGATGGACGCGGCGAAAGCCGGCATCGTCACGGGCGAAGCGCCGCTCAGCATAGGCGACACGATCCACGGCCGCGGCGTGGCGCGCGTCATCGAGTCCCGCCATCCCGACTACGCGGTTGGCGACGTGGTGCAAGGACAGCTCGGCTGGCAGACCTACAAGGTGTCGGCGATGAGCGCGGGCGAACGTTTCCTGCGCGTGACCGAGCACGATCTTCCGTATAGCCTGGCGGTGCGCATACTCTCCATGACGGGCCTGACCGCCTATACCGCCTGGCGCGACCGCTGTGCACCAGTCGCGTGCGAGACCGTGTTGGTCAGCGGCGCGGCGGGCGGTGTGGGGCATCTGGTCGTGCAGCTCGCCAAAGCCGACGGCCTGCGCGTGATCGGCATTGCGGGCGGGGCGGAGAAGTGCCGCATCGTGAGCGGCCTCGGCGCGGATGCGGTGATCGATTACAAGAACGAGGATGTCGGGGTGCAGTTGGACGCGCTCGCCCCGGACGGCCTCGACATCTATTTCGACAATGTCGGCGGCGAGATATTGATGACGGCGCTGGAGCGGCTGCGGCTGGGCGCGCGGGTGCTGCTGTGCGGGAGCATCAGCGAATA
>JAHDEU010000178.1 GCA_020628635.1 Hellea sp.
GGGTCATCGCGGACACTCCGGGCGCTGACCTTCCGCCCTGGCATCTCGTCGGTGCGGAGTTGAGCCCGGACGTCGCCGCGCATGAGCGCGCCAAGCTGCGCGTGCTCAACGGGCTGCACACGACGCTGACCTGTTTCGGCCTGCTGCTGGGCCTGGACAGCGTGGAGCAGGCGGCGACCGACCCCGACCTGCGCCCCTTTCTGGAGCGCATGGCCGAGCACGAAATCCTGCCGGTGCTGGAGGCGGCGCCCGCACAGGACTTGCCAGCCTACACCCAAGCCATATTCGCCCGCTTCGAAAACCCGGCCATCACCCATTACCTGTCGCAGATCTTCTGGGACACTTCCAAGAAGCTGCCCATCCGCCTGCTCGACACCGCAGTCGAGAACCGCGCGGCCGGGCGGGACGCCTCGCGCGTCGCGGCGGCGGTCGCGACATGGATGGCCTGCGCCGCGCTCTATGCGCGGGAGGGGCGGGAGATGCGCGACCCGCTGGCGGACACGCTGCTGGGCATGGACAAGGCGAGCGCGGATGACTTCCTCGCATTGCCGGGGCTGTTTCCGAAAGCACTGCTGCGGGATGCGGAATGGACCGGTCAGGTGAGGGCGGCGTTCGCGGCGCTGAATGCGGGCGATGTGCGCGCGGTGTTGGGGAGAGAGTGATGGAACGCAGAACATTTGTTGCGGGCGCGGCGGCGCTGGGATTGAGCGCGTGTGCGCCGGGAACGCGCGGGCAGGCTGCCGCCTCCCGCCCGCCCAACATCTTCTATATCTGCGTGGACGATCTCGGCACCTCGCTGGGCTGCTACGGCAATGACCAGGTCGTCTCGCCCAACATCGATGCGTTTGCGCGCGACGCGGTGCTGTTCGAGGAAGCGCACTGCCAGATCGCGGTCTGCACAGCCTCGCGCACATCCATCCTCACCGGGCTGCGGCCGGAGAACACGCTGGTGACCAAGCTCAATGCGGACTGGCGCGCGGCCCTGCCGGACGTGGCGAGCCTGCCGCAGCACTTGCAGGCCAGCGGCTACAACACCGTCTCGATAGGAAAGATATGGGACCCGCGCGCGGGCTCCGGCTCCAATGAGGGCTGGACGGAAAAGCAGGACGAATGGGGCGTGGAGTTCGACGTGCCGGACGTGGTGGAGACCATCGACCGCTACGCGGACAAGGACGCGCCGTTTGCGCTCTTTCTCGGCTTCAAGGAGCCGCATTGCCCGTGGGAGCCGCCGGCCGAAACGCTCGCCGCTTACGATGGCCGCACCGTCACGCCGGATGGGCCGGGCCGCACGATCACCAGCGGTTACCTGCAGAAATGCTCCGGCGCGAACACGCGCGATCTTTCCGATGATCTCGCCGCTGACATCACGCGCCGCTACTACGGCAGCGTCACCAAGATGGACGCGCAAGTCGGCGAGTTGATGGCCCACCTCAAACGCACCGGGCACTATGACGACGCGGTGATCATCTTCTGGAGCGGCGATCACGGCTACCATCTCGGTCAGAACGACCATTGGGGAAAATGGACGACCCATGTCGCGAGCTCGCGCGTGCCGCTGCTGATGCGCGTGCCGGGCGTCACCAGAGGCGGCACGCGCAGCCCGCGCCTGGTCGAGACCGTGGACATGTATCCGACCCTGCTGGAGCTGGCCGGACTGCCCGCGCCTGCCCATGATCTGGACGGGCGCAGCTTTGCGGGCCTGCTGTCGGAACCGGACGCACGCCACAAGGACCACGCCTTCACCTTCTGGCGGCCTGACGACCAGGATCCCGCAAAGGCGCAGAGCTTTTCCGTCAAGACCGAGCGGTTCAACTACATCTGGCACATCTGGGGCGTGGAGGAGCTTTACGACCACCAGCGCGATCCGGGCGAGCTGGACAATATCGCGCCCGCCAATCCGGGCGTCGTCGCCACGCTGAAGCCCATCCTCAAAGCCCACTACGCGCACGCGATCGCCCGCTGACCCAGCGGATTTCGCGGTTTCTCCAAGATCACGGACCGGCGGGCGCCGGCCAGATCGGCGGGATCACGCGGCAGATCCGGGGCGCCACGCATGCACTCGCGCACAGGGCCGGGCTGGGCGCAGTCTGTTTCGCGCATGTCTTGAGCAAGTAGCAGATTATCACGACGTGCATTAGGCGCGCGGCCGCTGACGGGAGTAAGGGGACGTCATGTCCAAGATCCTCTCACTCCCGGCGAGCACGGCCGAGTATGACGTCCTGCCGCTCTCGCTCGGTTATCGGGAGCAGGCGCTGTTCAAGGACACTTACGGCGGCGCGGTGGGCTGGGTCGGTCTGGGCGGGCTGTTCTACAAGCCCAAGACGGACTCTGATACCGTGCTCATCAGCATGCATCCGATCGGCGGCACCGGGCGGCTGCCCATCATGCGCGAGTTCGCGAAGCAGGGCATCCACGTCATCGGCGCGGACAGCCGCTACCGCGGCGTGGACAACGCGCTGATCATGGAAAAGGTCGCGACCGATCTGGGTGCGGTGGTGCGTCATGCCAAGGAGAACCTCGGCTACAAGCGCGTCGTGCTGCTCGGCTGGAGCGGCGGCGGGGCGCTGTCGTCCTTCTACCAGGCGCAGGCGGAGGCACCGTCGGTCACGTCGTCTCCTTGCGGAACGGGGCCGGACCTGACCGAGGCGGACCTCACGCCCGCGGACGCCGTCATCTTCATGGCGGCGCATGTATCGCGGCACGGCACGCTGACCGAATGGCTGGACCCGTCCATCACCGACGAGACGGACCCCTACACCCGCGACGCTTCGCTCGACATCTACTCCGGGGAGCACACCCCGCCCTTCTCGCCCGACTTCCTCGAGCGCTACCGCGCGGCCCAGATCGCGCGCAACCGCAAGATCACGGCCTGGGTCGAGGACAAGCTGGACTGGCTGCGCTCATCAGGCCGCGAGAACGAGGAGTTCGCCTTCACCACGCATGGCACCATGGCCGACCCGCGCTGGCTGGACCCGGCCGTCGATCCTAACGACCGCACCCCGGGCCTGTGTTATATGGGCGATCCGCGCATCGTGAACATGAGTCCGGTGGGCCTTGCGCGCGCCTCCACTTTGCGCAGCTGGCTGTCGCAATGGAGCTATGACCGCGCCAATGCCGACGGGCCGCGTTGCGCGGCCTCTATCACCAAGCCCGTGCTGGTCGTGACCAACACGGCGGACCACGCCTGCACGCCGAGCCACTCGCAGCGGCTCTATGACGGCGTGGCGCATGACAACAAACGGGCCGTCGATATTGTGGGGGCCAAGCACTACTACCAGGGCCAGCCGGAGCTCGCCGCCCAGGCCGTCACGGCTGTGAAGGACTGGCTGAGCACCCAAGGCTTCGACGTTTAATCAAGGACGGACACATGACCAAACCGAACGGCATCCACCACCTCGCCATCTCGACGGACAACATGAAGGAACAGCTGACCTTCTTCACGCAAGTGCTCGGCATGGAGCTGGTCGCGCTCTACTGGATGCACGGCGTCGAAGGCGCGTGGCACGGCTTCTGCAAGCTCAATGACCACTGCTCGATCGCATTCGTTTTCACGCCCGAAAACAAGAACGCCAAACCCGTCATCGGCCAGACCCATGCGGGGCACGGCGGCGGGGCGTCCGCGCCCGGCACGATGCAGCACCTGTCGCTCAATGTGGACACGGACGAGGAGCTGTTCGCCATGCGAGACCGCATCCGCAGCCACGGCGTGCCCGTCTTCGGTCCGGCCGATCACGGCATGTGCAAGTCGATCTACTTTGCGGGCCCGCAAGGGCAGACGCTGGAGGTGGCCACATCGCCCGAGCCCATCGATGCGCGCCAGTGGATCGACCCCGAAGTGGTCGCGCTGGCCGGCATCTCGGACGACGAACTCTCCGCCATGAAGAGCCCGCCTCCCGGCCCGGACGGCCCGGTCAAGCAACCCGCCTATGACCCGGCGGGCTACCACATGCACTATCCGGAGCCGATGTACCGGATGATGCTCCAAGCGCCCGACGAGGTGCTCATGGCACGGATGAGCTACACGGAGCCGCCCGTTCCGCTCAGCCAATCGTGACCCGCAGGGTTGAGATCGTCGAGGTCGGCCCGCGCGACGGTCTGCAGAACGAGGCCACGCTCGTCTCCACGCAGGACAAGGTCGCCTTCATCCGCCGCGCCGTGGACGCCGGCGCGCGGCGCATCGAAGTCGCGAGCTTCGTCCACCCGAAGCTGGTCCCGCAGATGGCGGACGCCGAAGACGTCGTGCGGGAGCTGGGCATCATCGACGGGCTCACCCGGATCGGCCTGACGCTCAACAAGCGCGGCGCGATGCGTGCGCTGGACACGGGCGTCGAACAGCTCGGCGCGGTGTGTGTCGCCTCGGACGCGTTCGGTCTGCGCAATCAGAACGCAACCAGCGACCAGACAGTGGAGACGGCCAACCAGATCATCCGACTGGCGCAAGCGGAAGGCCGCACGGCTCAGGTGACGATATCCACCGCCTTTGGCTGCCCGTTCGAGGGCGAAGTGCCGGAGGCGCGCGTGCTCGACATGGTCCGGCGTCTGCTTGTATCCGAACCGGAAGAGATCGCGCTCGCCGACACGATCGGCGTGGGCGTGCCGAGCCAGGTCTCGCGCCTTGTCAGCAAGACCGTCGCACTGGCCGGGAAGACGCCAGTGCGGGTCCACTTCCACAATACGCGCAACACGGCGGTCGCCAATGTCTGGGCGGCTGTCGAAGCCGGAGCGGTGACAGTGGATGCCTCCATCGGCGGGATCGGCGGTTGCCCCTTCGCGCCCGCCGCAACCGGAAACGTGGCCACGGAAGACGTGCTCTACATGCTCGGCCGGTCCGGCGTGGACCACGGGCTGGATCTGGACAAGACCATCGAAACGGCGCGGTGGCTGGAAACGGTGCTCGGCAAGAGCGTGCCCTCCATGCTCGCGAAAGCGGGTGGCTTTCCCTGACCATTCCAAGGGTCACGGCATCTGCAAGGTTGAGGAAAATGGTGCCCCCACACGGAGCGCACGTTTCATCGCCGCGTTGTCGTCCAGGCGTCGATCAAGAAGATGAAGCCGGGCGGCGCCGAAAATCTCCGCACGCACTTGTCCTATCTGGAGCGCAAGGCGACGCAACGCGACGGTCAACCGGGGCGGCTTTTTGGATCGCTTCTGCACGAGCCGGACGCCAAGGTTTTTAGTTGCCCTGCAAGGGCGACCGCCATCATCTTCGTTTTGTCATCTCACCCGAAGATGCGGAGCGGATGACGGACCTCCACGCTTACGCGCGCGAGCTGGTCGGGCGCATGGAAAGCGATCTTGGCACGCGGCTCGATTGGGTGGCGGTCGATCACTACGACACGGCGCAACCGCACGTGCATCTCGTCGTGCGCGGGGTGC
>JAHDEU010000179.1 GCA_020628635.1 Hellea sp.
GCGATCATGGCGAGCGAGTTCTTCACCCGGTGGTCGATCTCGCGCATCAGCACGTCCGTGCGTTCGAGCTGGGCCGTCAGGTCGGCGTTGAGGTCCGAGAGCTGCTGGTCATAGCGGCGCAGCTTGTCCTCGCGCTCGATGATCGGCGTGATGTCGCGCGAGACCGACAGGATGCGCGCAACCGAGCCGTCCGGCGCGAGCACGGGCGACACCGAGATGTCCCACCAGCGCGGCGTGCCCTTGGCCGTCGGGCAGAAGGCCTCGATCCGGGTGGTGCGGCCCTCCAGCGCGGCCTTGACAGACGCCGCGATCTCGTCCTGCGTGACTTCCGGCCAGAGCGCTTTCCACTCCGCGCCCGCGACGGCCGTGAAGTCGTCGATCTCCATGGCGCATTGGCCATTGGGGTTCATGTAGGACAGCGTGCCGTCCAGCTCGACCAGCTTGATGCAATCGGGCGAGCTGTCGAGCAGCGCCATGACGAAGACGTCCGACGTGTCCGAGAGCTGGCGCACCACGGAGGGGTCCGCCGGGCAGGTCAGGCCAGCCGGGTCGAGCGCCTGTATGGTGGCGGATGTCGCGCGGGGCGGGGTCATGGTCGGGTGGTCGGACTCCTGTGAGACGGTAACGCGCTATTTGCGCAGCCAAATCTCCATATTTCAATGACTTGGTGCAAGCAATATCGCGCGAGCTTGTATGTCTTAACCCCGGTTGCCAAGCGGCAATCTGCTGACTGCCTGCACACCAGCCGTGAAATTCGGTAACATATGTTGTACGATGGAGGAAATATGGGGACATTGACGGGGTCGGCCATGCCGCACCGTATTCGGCTTGCAGTGCGCGGTCCCGTGCTCCATATCGATAAACAACAAGTCCGCGCGGTCGTGCCCAACCCAGCCGCCGGACGGGAAGAAGGGAAGACACATGTCCAAGACACTCAAGCAGCGCCTCGCAAACGGCGCCACCGCACTCATCGCAGGCGCCGCCATGCTCGGCAGCGCGGCTGTCGCCAACGCCAAACCGATCAAGATCGAGAGTGAGAACATCATTTTCTACGGTGACGTGAAACCGTCGCTGGCTGGCGAAATGATCGAGAAATGGGAAGTCTATCGCCGCATGGTGCTGGCGCTGTCCGGTATCGACAACCCCATGCCCGACCGCGAGAAGCTGACGGTTTACGGCTTTTACGACACGCAGGAACTGCAGGACTTCACCGGCAATCCCGGTATTGCCGGCGTCTACACGCGCGGCGCGGAAGGGCCGATCTTCCTGACATCGGTCAACAAGAAATACACCGACAACGGCTTTTCCGAACAGGTCGGCCTGCACGAATACACGCACCATTTCCTGAATGCGCTGGTCACGGACGGTTTCCCGCGCTGGTATGACGAAGGTTTCGCCAATTACCTTTCCACCATGGAGATCGACGACGAGGTCATCCGCATCGGCGTGCCGAGCGCGGCCCACCTGCGCGCGATCGAGCGCGGCGGCGCGGAATGGATCAGCCCGCAAACCGTGCTGGGCGCGATCGACCGCTACCCGACCATGAGCATCAAGGAGCGCATGAAGGGCGGCACGACGTCGTTTTACGCCCAGAGCTGGCTCTATGTGCACTACCTGCGCAACACGCCGAAATACAAAGGCACGCTGGGCAACTACATCCGCCTGCTGAACGATCCGAGTGTCAAGCCGCTGGACGCCTTCGAGCAGGCCCACGGCGTGACTGTCGACGAGTTCCACAAGGAAGCGACCGACTACTACAAGGCCAACAGGTTCGCGATCGACCAGTACGAGCCGGGCGAGAGCTTCATGAAGGTCGACATCAAGGCGCGCGCCATGACCGAGGAAGAGCTGGCCAATGAGCGTATCATCGCCAATCTGTCCTTCCTCAACGACAGCAGCGCCAAGGTGCTCAAGAGCAACGTCAAGACCGCGTCCAAGCTTGATCCGGACTCCCCACGCGTGGCGGCTGCCTATGTCGCGCTGGACGGCCTGAACGAGCAGTACCAGACGGCGATCGCGCGCGCGGACGCGGCGCTGGCCAAGAACCCGGACGACATCATGTTGCTGCGCGCGGCGGGTCAGGCGCGTCTCGGTGCCACCATGGGCCCGGCCTGGGACAAGGCCAAGCGCTACGAGATCGTGGAGTTCAAGCCCGATGCCACCGCCATGGAGGGGGTGAAGCTGCTGGAGCGCGTGCTCGCCAAGGATGAGTTCGACTTCCTCAGCATCATTTCGCTGACCAATCTCTACGGCAAGTCGGACCTGGAGCCGTCGCGCACGGTCGTGAAATCGGCCTTCATCCTCGAGGACCGCTACATGGACAACGTCAACAGCGAATGGGGCATGGACCTCGCCAACATCTATGCCCGCGCTGGCGACTGGGAAGGTGCCTGCCGCATGGCCGACGTCGTGCGCGGCCTGAATGCGGGTCGCAAGAAGCGCGAGACCGGCAATTCGCCCGCGCGCCTCGCCAAGTTCGACGCCGCCTATCTGGGTGAATGCAAGGACGGCGCGACGGGCAACTAGGCCTGCGCCCCATCCGGCTGATAGCGCCGCGTCCGGGCATCCGGGCGCGGCGCTTTGCGTTTGGGGCATGGCCGCGGCTCCCATTTATTTTGCGCGTGCGTTGGACTTCCGTCGTAGAGCCCGCCGCCCAACCGTGGATATGTTCGCGCGGGCACTCACCTCTCGCGCTCTTTTGCGCGATGGACATGGGCGCGGCGGCGGGCTAGCTCGCGCTCGCAACCATTCGGGCCTGTTCCGGTCCGCCCAACAGCTGCGAGTTCGCACACATGCATAACGGTCTGGTCACAGTCTTTGGCGGTTCCGGCTTTGTCGGCCGCCATGTCGTGCGCGCCCTGGCAGAGGCCGGCTGGCGCATCCGCGTGCCCATGCGCCGCCCGCATCTGGGCCATGAGCTGCGCGTGATCGGCACGGTCGGCCAGGTCCAGCTGATGCAGGCGAATTTACGCTTCCCGGACAGCGTGGACCGCGCGCTGGAGGGGGCGGACGCCTGCGTCAACCTCGTCGCCCTGCTGCACGAGTCCGGCAACCAGACGTTCGAAGCGCTCCATGTCGATGGCGCGGAAAGCATCGCGCAAGGCTGCGCCGCGCGCGGTATCACCAACTTCGCCCATATCTCCGCCATTGGCGCGGACGTGGCCGCCAAGTCCGACTACGCCCGCACCAAGGGCGAGGGCGAGGAGCGGATCCGGGCGATCGTTCCGACCGCCGACATATTGCGACCCTCCATCATCTTCGGCGAGGGTGACGGCTTCTTCACCCGCTTCGCCTCCATGGCCCAGCTCGCGCCCGCCCTGCCGCTGATCGGCGGCGGCAAGACCCGCTTCCAGCCGGCCTATGTCGGCGATGTGGCCGAGGCTGTCGCCGCAGTCATTCAGCGCGGCACGACGGGCACGACCTATGAGCTGGGCGGCCCGCGCGACTACACATTCGCCGAGTTGATGCGCTTCACGCTCGACGCCATCGGCAAGCGCCGCCTGCTGCTGCCCGTCCCGTGGTTCGCCGCCGCGCCCATGGGGCTGGCGGGCGAGCTGTCCGGCAAGCTGCCCTTCGTGGAGCCGTTCCTGACGCGCGACCAGGTCGAGAACCTGAGGGTCGACAACGTCCCGTCGGGCGAGCATCCCGGCTTTGCGGAGCTCGGCATTTCGCCGTCCACGGTCGAGGCCATCGTGCCCGACTATCTGGAGCGCTTCCGCAAATACGGCCAGTTCCACGACGAGCGCTCGCCCGCCGCCTACCGTTCCTATTAAGCCCGCCCCAACCCACCGAGGATAGACCCATGACCTCTCGCACGTCCCGCCTTCTGCTCTGCGCGTCTGCCGCGCTCCTTCTCGCCGCCTGCGGCAATGTCGACCGCGACGTGGTCGAAGCGACCGACACCGTAATGACCGACGCTGCGGAGACCGCCAGCAGTTCGGAGCAGGTCGCGTCATACGGCTCCGGCGACGGCGCGGACATGGACATGTCCTACGGCTCCGGCAAGACCTACGCCTTTGACCGTGCGGCCATGGCGGCCGCGCTGGACGCGCAGGACGACGACGCCAAGGCCCGCTTTGCCGCGCGCAACCCGGCCGAGACGCTGGAATTCTTCGGCATCGCGCCCGGAATGAATGTGGGCGACGCGCTGCCCGGTGGCGGCTGGTACACCAAGATCCTGCTGCCCTATCTGGGGCAGGATGGCCGGATGGTCGGCGTGAACTACTCCAACGATCTCTGGCCCAACTTCTCCTGGATGACGGACGAACGCATGGCGCAAAACGTCGCCTGGCCGCAGACCTGGCCGGAGCAGGCCCGCGAATGGACCGACAATGGCATCGAGATCGAGGCATACACATTCGAGACCCTGCCGCAGGACGGCTCGCTCGATGCCTTCCTCTTCATCCGCGCCCTGCACAATCTCGCCCGGTTCGAGGACAAGGGCGGGTTCATGACCGAGGCCGCCGCCAAGACTTACGGCGCGCTCAAGCCCGGCGGCGTGGTCGGCGTGGTGCAGCACGAAGCGCCCGCCGACGCGACCGACGAATTCTCGACTGGCGACGCCGGCTACCTGCGCCGCGCCGATGTCGTGGCGGCGTTCGAAGCGGCCGGGTTCGTGCTCGAGGACAGCTCCGACATCAACGCCAACCCGCGCGACATGCCGTCCGGCGACGACATCGTCTGGCGCCTGCCCCCATCCCTGTCCGGCTCCCGCGACGATGCCGAGAAGAAGGCAGAGATGGAAGCCATTGGCGAGAGCAACCGGATGACGCTGCGGTTCCGGAAGCCAGCCTAGCCGCTTTCGCGGCTAGGCGCTCTCCGCGCCCACAACAGAAACACCCGCTCCGTAGCCGAAGGCGAAGGGGCAGTCGTAGTATTTCTGTTAGCGTCCGACTTTAGGAGGACCGTCCAGCGCAGCTGGAACCCCGGCGCATCTGCCGGGACGATCACGCAGCGGTCGAACTCCGATAACGAAGCTACTATAGCACTTCGCTCGATCAGCGCGGCCATTGACCTCACAACGGCCACTGCGCTCAACGCCCGATCCGTCCATGGGCTCGCCGGTCAAGCCGGCAAGATGGGGATCGTGTTTGAACTCGTGGAGTCTCTCCCAATCCCCAGTCCCAGCCGAGGCCGGCTTGATTGACCCGCCCATGGCTCAAGACCATCGTTGCCGGGCAGTGGCGCTTTGGCACTCCGACAAATCACTTCAACAAACTCCTCCCCTCTTAGGGGAGGTGGCCGAGCGCAGCGAAGGTCGGAGGGGTAAGGTCACTCTGCTCTAGAGACGAAACACCTTACCCCTCCGTCACCCCTCGCTGCGCTCGTGGCGACCCTCGCCGTCGGTCCGCTTCGCGGCTCTTTGGGCT